>JBIPMA010000118.1:0-4389 GCA_044369335.1 Schleiferiaceae bacterium
CGCGCCATGTTCCGCCTGCGGTTCCGCCACCCGACGCCCCCGGCTACTCAAGGCCGAATGCACGGAATGCGGGCAGGTGGAAGTCCGCGAGTCCGACGACCAAATAATGGGGGTTGACCCCGCAAATTGCGACCGATGCAACCCATAAACGACCTCATTGTACGCGGGGCCACGGTCACGCACCGGGGGCGCACCGAAGTGTGCGACCTCTGGGTGCGCAACGGGCGGGTGGAACGCCTCGAGCCCGAAGTGGTGCTGTCGTCCGGGGTGGTTCCGCGCGAAATTGACGGCCGCGGACTTTGGCTGCTGCCGGGGTTGATCGACAGCCACGTGCACTTTCGCGATCCGGGGTTTCCGGCCAAAGGAACCATGCACAGCGAGTCGCGTGCCGCGGTTGCGGGAGGGGTGACGACGGTGTTTGATATGCCCAACACGCTTCCGCCCACCATGGACGAGGAGTCGTGGACCGACAAAATGCGCCGTGCCCGGCAGCGGATGTGGACCAACTACGCGTTTTATGCGGGAGTGCACGCCGAGCGCTGGCAGGATGCGCTCCGCATTGATCCGACGCAGATTCCCGGCTACACCGACGACGGGCTGTACATGCAGGAGCGCGACGTGCTGCTCTGCAACCACCCCGAGGTACTCGAAAAAGTGCTGCTCGAGGTCCCCAAAATGCTCGCGCTGCACTGCGAAGACGAGCAGCGCATCCAGCAGCAGCTGCTTGAGGCCCAGCGCAGCTTTGGGGTAGACCTTCCGGTGCGGGCGCACAGCCAGATCCGCGACGAAGAGGCCTGCGTCACCGCCACGCAGCGGGTGCTCGAAGTGCAGCGCTCGGTTCCGCGCCCCGTACACGTTTTGCACGTTTCTACGGCCCGTGAGGTACAGTTGATTCGCGCAGCGGCGGCCGAAGGCCAGCCGGTAACTGCTGAGCTCTGCGTGCACCATGCCACGTTCAGTCAAGGCGATTACGGGCGTTTGGGCGCCGCGATTCGCTGGAATCCTTCTGTCAAAGCAAGCACCGACCGCGACTACTTGCGCCAAGCCGCCGCCCGCGGATGGATGGCCACGCTCGCCACCGACCACGCGCCGCACCGCTGGAGCGAGAAGGGCGGGCCCTACCACTGCGGATGCTCAGGTGCGCCCTCGGTGCAGCACCTCTTGGTACAGGCCCTCGAGTGGGTGCACGACGGCGAATGGACGCTGCCCCAGCTCGTGCAGCTCACCAGCCACGGGGTGGCCGACCACTTTGGGCTGCGCGACCGCGGATTCCTCGATCCGGGTTGCTGGGCCGACTTCGTCCTGGTCGATCCCCACGGCGGAACCGAAGTGCGCCCCGACACCAGCTACTACGCCTGCGGCTGGTCGCCGTGGGAGCGCAAGCGCTTCCGCAGCCGCGTTGTGGCTACCTATGTCAATGGGTGCGAAGCCTTCAACGCAGACCAACGGCTTTGGGCCTCCGCGGCGCCCGGCCAACCATGTCTTTTTAACCCCACCCCATGAGTTTACTCCTCGAGAACTTCACAAGCCCCGCTCTGCTCTTTTTCTTGCTCGGAATCGTAGCATCCCTCATCCGGAGCGACTTGGAGCTTCCGCCAACCTCGTCGAAGTTCCTGTCGATTTACTTACTGCTTTCCATCGGATTCCGCGGCGGTCAAGAGCTGGCTCACGAAACCCTTCGCCCCGACAGCACCGCCGTCTTTGGACTGGCGGTCGCTTCATCCATGCTGATTCCCATCTACGTCTTTTGGCTGGCGCGCCGCTCGCTGGGGGTGGCCAATGCCGGGGCTGTTGCCGCCGCCTACGGCTCGGTCAGCGCCGTCACCTTCGTCGCCGCCGGAACCTTTTTGGACCGCCACGGCCTTCACCTGCCGGGCTACCTCGTTGCCGTGATGGCATTCATGGAGGCGCCCGCGATCGTCGTCGGCCTCTGGTTGGCGCGCCGTTGGGGGGCCTCGGGCGGAACCGGATCCTGGCTCCGCCACGCGCTCACCAACGGTTCCGTGGTTCTCGTCCTCGGAAGCCTTTTGGTCGGGTTCGTAACCGACGAAGCCCAAGCCGAGGGCATCCGTCCCTTCACCAACGATCTTTTTAAGGGATTTCTCGCCGTCTTCTTGCTCGACATGGGCCTTTCGAGCGGCCGCAACCTCAAGGCCCTTTGGGGTGCCGGCTGGCAGCCGTTTGCCTTGGCGCTGCTGCTTCCGCTCGTAAACGGAACCCTCATGGCCCTACTTTCATCAGTGACCGGTGCCCCAGCCGAAGCCCGTTTCATGCTGAGCGTCTTGGCGGCCAGCGCCAGCTACATCGCTGTTCCAGCAGCGATGCGCATCGCCCTTCCTGAGGCCAATCCTGGAATCTACCTTCCCATGGCCCTCGCTCTGTCCTTCCCGGTCAACATGACGCTGGGGATTCCGTGGTACTACTGGCTGGTTAGCTAGTTGGCGAGGTTGGCGAGGTTGGCTCTTTAGCCAGGCTGGCGAGGTTAGCTGAGATTGGCTCGTTGCGCTTCGCGCTAGGGACGCTCGGCGGCGAATTTTACTAAACGGATTTTCGGGCTAATGAATTGACATGCAAGTAAGTATGCAATTCGAGATTTGAGAGAAAAAGTAAAATCCGGTTATAACCGAACGGTTGGTTGAGGATGAAAGCTACTTTGAATTCGCAAGTTGCGAGCAACTAGTTGCGTGCCAACGAGCTAACCTTGCCAGCCTGGCTAAAGAGCCAACCTCGCCAACGAGTTAAATGAACCGGCGCACCCTTTTCACGTAGTCCGCGTAGTCCGGGTACTTGCCGGCGCTGATGCCTTCGCTGAAGTTGGCGCTTCCGTGAAAGAGGAAGATGAGCAGGATGCAGCCGACGATGCTGGCGTTGAGCCATTCGCCCGTGGCGGCGCCGGTAAACAGGTAGAAGACGACCCAGATGGACTGTTCGCAGGCGTAGTTCGGGTGGCGAGAGCGGCTCCAAAGGCCGGTGTGCACGAAGCCTTTGCCGTAAACGGGTCCTAGGTCTTCGCCCGCGGCGATGCGGCGGTGCTTTTCGCGCTGAAAGTTCCACTGCTGCTGGTCCGCCACAAATTCAAGGGCGATAAGGGCGACCATGGCCAGGGCGAGCACGGCGTCGAGGGTGTTGAGTACGCTGGTTCCGCTACTCGGACGCCAAGCGTAGGCGATCGGCAGGGTGAAGAGCAGAATCAGACCCATTTGGTAGACGCAGATGAAGAGCAGGTGAAAGATTTGCCACACCACGGGGCGGTTGAGCGGAGCCATTTGGCGCAAAACCTCCCAGCGGTAGTCCTCTTCACCCTTCCAGGGGAGCCAGCTGTAGCCCCCGCGGCGCGCGAAGTTGAAAGTCAGGCGGGCGCCCCAGAGGCCCACGAGACCAGCCATGAGGGTGGCGCGCGGATCCCAGCCGGTGAACCACGCGGCGTAGACGGCGTAGACGATGGGCACGGTGCTCCACAATCGGTCGACCTGGCTGTGGTTGCCGGTCAGCACCCCAGCGAGGTAGGTGTAGGTGGTGAATCCGGCCCAAATAGTGATGAGGTTGCTGAGGAGTTCTGTCTGCTCGGGCTCGAGCGCGGGGCTGTAGAACCAGGACCAGGCGACGGCGCCAATGAGGGTAAGGCCGAGAAGGATCGCGGTGCGAATCATGCGTTTGAAGTGATTAAAGCGTTTAGGAGCTGCTAATGTAACCAAACGGTTAAATTCAAACGTTTTTCTATCTTGGGAACCATGAAATTCAGCTTTTTGCGCGGCCGTCTGGCCAAGCGCGGTTGGGAGTACCGCGATTCGTTTCCCACGGGACTGCGTCAGTACGTGCTGGTGTTTGGCCCGCACACCCACAGCCGTGATTTTTGGACCGGACTCTGCATTCGCGAAGATTTGGGCCTGCACCACCTGCACGTGCTGGGCAAAAAGCCGCTTTTTCGCGCAATCCAAGGCTGGTTTTTGCGCAAGCTGGGCGGAATCCCCGTCGATCAGCACGCCGCGGGTGGCGTCGTAGGTCAGGTGGTGGAACACTTTCGAAGCGACCCTAACTTTTGCCTCGCGCTAGCCCCCGAAGGCACGCGCGCCAAAGTGGACGGGCTTCGCAGCGGCTACTACGAGATCGCTAAGGCGGCGGGGGTTCCGATTGTCGTGCTCGGAATCGATGCGGGCCGTAAGATGGTGAGCATCAGCGCGCCCATAATGCCGTTGGACACCAAGGAAGCCACGGACGCCCGGTTGCTCGAAATTCTGGGTCCGCTCGAGGGATTTGTGCCCGAAAAGGGACTGCAGCACCTGACGCCCGACCGCGCCAGCCGGTTGATGCCTGAGCAGCTGGCGTGGAACGCCCAGACCTTCCCCACCCGCTTGTTTTTGGACCAGCCCGTCGAGGGTGGCCGCATCC
>JBIPMA010000139.1:0-4021 GCA_044369335.1 Schleiferiaceae bacterium
GCTGGGCGGGGGCGAAGCGCGGCGAAACTGCATTCCGGGCGTGGTCGTGCCCTGGGCCCCGAGGGCCTCGTGGTAGGCGGCGTAGAGCTCGGGAAGCTGGCGCCACAGACCAAGACGGCGCTGCATCAGCTCGGTGGGCTCTTCAAGGCCCCACTCGCCGAGGGCCTCGATTTCGCGCAGCTCGCGCAGGGCGGCGTTTGCATCCGCTCCGTGGCGGTCGAGCTCGCCAAAGTCGCGCAAAATGGTCGGAGCCCAGCGCAGAAACTCGTCCAGGGGATCGGCATGCGCCCCGGCCACTTGACGGTGGGCGCTAAAGAGGGCGAGCAGCTGCTCAGTGGGGCTGGCGGCGGGGATTCCGGCCAAATCAGCCATGACTTCTTCGATGGCCCACACGCTCGGACTCAAAATGGGCTGGCCTTGTGCCCAGTAGCGCCGCAGGCTCCGCTCGGCGCGGCGGGTGGGCAACACGATTCCGACCCGGTGCAGCGGAACGCCGCACGCGGCCGCAGTTTGGGCGACGCGCTGCAGAAAAGGGGTCATTGGGGTCTAGCGGTAGAGATCGTGATCTCGAATATACGCTGCGACGGCGGCCGGAAGGTCGTCAAGGGCTTCGGAACCTTCGGCTACACTTCGCCGCACCGAGGTACTGCTTCGCGTCATCAAGGCGTCGTCAACCCGCCGAACGCGCGGATGCTGCAGCCAGCTCGACTCGGGGTCGAGCCCCGAATCCGGGCGGGGGTACACGACCAGTTCGGCCAGCTCCAGAATGCGTTCAGGATTGCGCCAGCGGTCAAATCCCGCCAAGTTGTCTTCGCCCATGAGCAGCGCGAACTGGTGTTCGGGGTGCCGCACCGCCAGGAGCTCCAAGGTGTCGACCGTGTAGTTGGGCTGGGGCATTCCGAGTTCGACGTTGCTGGCGGCCAGCCCCGAGCGACCAGCCACTGCAAGCTGAAGCATGGCAAAGCGGTGGGCGTCGCTCGCGAGGGTTTCGCCCTGCTTGAAGGGGTTGCGCGGGGTAAGCACCAACCACACTTCGTCGAGGCGGGCGTGCTTTTGAAGTCGCTCGGCCACCAGTAAGTGGCTCAGATGCACGGGGTTAAACGTGCCCAGCAGCAGGCCTATGCGCACGACGGAGCAAAGGCTAAAATCGCCGCAAGGGCCTCGGATTCAGCCCGATCGAGGTCGTCGTTGACCACCACCCGGTCAAAGTCGGGCGCTTGAGCGAGCTCCCACTCAGCCTTGGCTAATCGCTGGGCGATTTGGTCTTCGGTCTCGGTTCCGCGCCCGCGAAGCCGCTGACCCAGCACCTCAAGGCTCGGCGGAGCCACAAACAGCGCCAAAGCCCGGTCGCCAAACTGCTGCTTGAGGTTGCGGCCGCCGACCACGTCGATATCAAAGGCCACGACCTTGCCCTCGGCCCAGAGGCGCTCGACTTCGCTGCGCAAGGTTCCGTAGTAGCGGCCAGGGTAGACCTCTTCCCACTCGAGGAATTCGCCGCGGTCCACCCGCGCCCGAAAGTCTTCGGCCGTCAAAAAGTGGTAGTCGACTTCGTCCTCTTCGCTTCCGCGCGGAGCCCGCGTCGTCGCCGAAATACTGAACGCCAGCCCAGGAAGCTTCGCCATCAACCGGCGAACCAGCGTGGTTTTGCCGGCGCCCGACGGAGCAGAAAGAATGAGGAGTTGGCCGGGGGACATGTTGGCGAGGTTGGCTCGTTGGCGAGGTTGGCTGAGATTGGCGAGGTTGGCTCGTTGGTTGCTAGTTGCTGGTTGCTAGTTGCTGGTTGCGGGCTGCTGGTTGCTAGTTACTGGTTTACAGGACGTTGAGGACTTGCTCTTTGATTTTCTCGAGTTCCTCCTTCATCTGAACCACCTGGCGCTGCATGCCGACGTGGTGGGCCTTGTTGCCCAACGTATTGATTTCGCGGCCGAGTTCTTGGGCTAAAAATCCGAGTTTGCGGCCTTCGCCAACGGCCAAGGCCTCGCGGAAGTGCTGAATGTGCGCCTTGAGGCGGACTTTTTCTTCGTTGATGTCGATTTTTTCGACGTAAAAAAGGAGCTCCTGTTCCCAGCGCTGCATGTCCATGGGCTGGTCGTCGGCGGCCTTCACGGCGGCCTTGGTCAGGCGACCTTTAAGGTGGTCAAGTCGCTCGGGTTCAGCAGCTTCAATGACGGGAATGCCGCGCTCAATCGTCGCCAAGTTGGCTTCGAGGTCTTTGGCCAAGGCGGAACCTTCGTGACTGCGAAACGTTTGAAACGCTTCAAGCGCGGAACGAATCAGGGCTTCCACCGCTTCAGCTTCGATGGGGTCTAATTCAGCCGCGGGGCCTTGCTCGGCCGGAACCCGCAAGGCCATCGCCAACGCCTCAGCTGGAGTCAAGCTGCCGCCTGCAATGCGCTGCAGGTCGTCCATGGTTTGGAGCAGGTGGGCTTCATTTAAGGTGCTGCTGCGGCCCTCTGCCTGTTCGCGGTTGATGCTGACGTCGACTTTGCCGCGCTGCACCGCGTCTCCAATCATTTTGCGCCACACCAAGTCGCGCTCGCGGTAGCGGTGCGGCATGCGCAGGTTGAGGTCGAGGCCGCGGCTGTTGAGCGAGCGGATTTCTACCGAGATGCGGAGCCCCTCGAACGTGGCACTTGCCTGGCCGAAGCCGGTCATAGATTGAATCATAAGTGCAAAGGTAGGAAGGAGGCGGCCGCCACCTCGCCGCAGGCGAGGGTGGCCGGGCCGCGCGCCCGCCAGTCGTCAATCAATTCGGCGGGAGTACAGGCGTCCGGGCGGTCGCGCAGCCCCAGGCCGTGGGCCAGGAGGCCCACGGCCTGGGCCGCCTCCAACCCCGAATTCCGCACACCCACGGATCCGTGCCGCTTGCTCAGCCGGTTCCCGTCCGGACCCATCCAAAGTGGGGCGTGCGTCACCTCCGGCGGCCGCTTATTGCCGAGAGCACGGTGTACAAACAGCTGAAGCGGCGCGCTGTCCTCTAAATCACGGCCGCGCACGATGTGCGTCACGCCCTGATCCATATCGTCAACCACAACGGCCAGCTGGTAGGCCCAGGCGCCGTCGGCGCGGCGCAGTACCACCGCATCATTAAGCCCCAACCGTCCTGTGGCGGCAGGCTCATCCCGAAACTCGGCGCCGTCGGCGCGGCGCAGTACCACCGCGTCGTCGGGGTAGCGCAGGCGCCGCGCGCCCGCACCGTCGAGCGGCCATCGGCCGTCGGAACAGGTTCCGGGATAGGACCCCATGAAGCTTCCGTGGGGCGCTGATACCGCCTCTTCCATGTCGCGCCGCGTGCAGCGGCACGCAAACACAAGCCCTTGGGCGGTCAAGTTGGCGAGGGCCTCCGCATAGCGGGGTCCGCGCTGGGACTGCGGCGCCACCTCTTCGTCCCAGTCCAGGCCCAGCCACGCGAGGTCGCGGCGCCAACCGTTGGCAAACTCGGGCTTGCTCCGCTGCGCATCTACATCTTCCATGCGGAGCAGCATGCGTCCGCCCACCGCTCGCACCTGCAGCCACGCCACAAGCGCCGTGGAAGCATTGCCCCAGTGCATGATTCCGGTAGGAGAAGGAGCGAAGCGGCCGACCATGACCCGAAGTTAGGCCTTGCTGCCAATTCGCTCGCCGGTTCGCTGGCTCGCCAACAAGCCAACCTCGCCAATCTCAGCCAATCTCAGCCAACCTCGCCAACGAACCAACCTCGCCAATCTCAGCCAACGAGCCAACGAGCCAACCTTGCAAATCTCAGCCAACGATTGACGTAGATTTACCCTATGCATTTCGATACCCTTGCCATCCACGGAGGCCAGCACCACGACCCGTCCACTGGGGCGGTTATGCCTCCGATTTACCAGACGTCCACCTACGCCCAAGAAGCTCCGGGCGTGCACAAAGGCTACGAGTACAGCCGCACCCACAACCCGACGCGGCGCGCACTTGAGAACGCCATTGCGGCCATCGAGGGCGGAACCCACGGCCTCGCCTTCGGCAGCGGCCTCGCCGCGGTGGACGCCTGCATGAAGCT
>JBIPMA010000226.1:0-4372 GCA_044369335.1 Schleiferiaceae bacterium
TCTCCAACCGTGATCCCCGGGAGGAGAACCGCCCCCCCCCCGATCGACGCCCCCCTGCAGATCGTGGTCTCGGCAAACCGTTCCGGACGCCGACGACTGCGCGGGAACATATCGTTGGTGAAGGTGACGTTCGGGCCAATGAACACATCGTCGTGCACGCGGGTACCGTCCCAAAGCTGCACGCCTGACTTCACGGTCACCCGATCGCCGACGACAACATCACCTTCCACTAACGAGTGCGCACAGATGTTGCAGTCCGAACCGATGCTTGCCCCTTTCAGAACGACGACGAACTGCCATACACGGGTCCGATCCCCAATTCGACAATCGGCGACATCGGCGAGGGGATGGACGAACGCTGAATGGGAAATCACTGGCTACCCTCCATCCGGCTTAGACACCCTGCGTCGGTCTCATCGAAGACGGAACCCGGTTGTCGACCCTGTCGGGCCGCGTCCGACTCAACGCCTCCGCGATCCATCGACCAATAAAGTAGAACGAGAAGACCATCAAAAACCAGTTTGTCACAATGTCAAAACTCTTCATGGAGATGATCAGTGTATAAATGAACAACAGGCTTGCGAAGCAAGTCAATCCACTCGACCGGACGAAGCTGAGAAACGCCAAACCCAACACCACAAGGAAAACCATCGTAAAGACAAGACCGTATGTTATGCACATCTCGGCAATGAAGTTGTGCGGATACCCGTACCAAGGCAAGGCATAAAAATGCTGAAAGAAACCAAGTCCACATCCAAGCAACGCGCACCGGGGCTCTGCCACTAAGAGATCTATGGACTGCCGGAGCAGTATGTCTCTCTGCCCAAGATCTCCGTCCAAGGTCTCCAATATTCTATTGACAATCATCAACTCACGCCAAAGCTCATCGAATGGACCGACGAACAGAACCAACGACACTCCGGCAGTGATAAACACGAGAGCGGTGAGCAACGGCCGGGCCCAAACGAGCGCAAGGATGACAACCATGACGGCACCGAGGCTATCCCCGCGCCCACCGCCAATCAGACTAAGCGATAGGAACCCGACGACGAGCGCGGCGAGAGTCGCCCCAGACACCCGGCTCTGAAGGCGGCGAAGCAGGATCGCGCAGGCGGCGATCGCCGCATAACCGAACAGTCTCGAGACCTCCTGACTGTAGTTGACCACCGCGCCTTCCTTGTCAGCCGTATACTCGTACAAGAATCGAGGCGGAAAATCGGCTTCCATGGCCCCGACGGCCCAAAGAGCTAATGCGCAGCATATGGAGTACAACACCACGAACCGAGGAATACTGAGATCCCAATCCTCCGCCCTAACTCCGGACACCACCATTAATCCGATCGAGCAAACCAACAGATGTTGTGAAAAACCCTCGGATACTTTGTCAAAGGAACCGTTAAAGAGCCCTAGACCCAACCCAAGCAACAACGTGAACAGATAAAGCGGCACCGAGATGACAGAGGCCCGAGGAATCTGACGGGTCAACAGCGAGTAGGCCAGCCCGACGATCACGGCACCAATAGCCACCGCCCTAATCGGGGTGACCAACACCCGAGATGCGTGGTTCGTCGTCAGGAAGCCGATAGTCGTCATGACATAGAAGGCGCAAAACAGGAAGCCAGAACTCCAAAGCAAGGACGGAGCACGTAAATTCGAAATACGGCTCAACAGAGTTCCCTGACGTATCACCACGCTTTGGTCCAAGAGGGCGCCCTACCCAACCCTGGTCACATGGTCCCTAGCGCGCTTCACCAACTCCCCGAAGACCGTCCAAAGACGTTCACTATTGCGGTAGTCCTCATGGCTTCGCGGCGCCTGCGCCATGATGGAATCAAACTCGGATTCGGACAACCCAAGCTTCTTGATGACATATTCCCTGTCAACGCGAATAAATTCGGCGGTGGCCGGCGGAACCGCCAAGGATTCCAGCGCGTCCTCGCGGGTGATCTGTCCGGAACAAATCTCGGCGGAGAGGTACGATTTCCTCAAGTCGTATCCGAACTTCGTCGGCAGGAAATCCGCATGAAAGAACCGCGTGAAGACGGACTCGTGGTGTTTTCCGCCATAATCACGCCACCCCAATTCCCGTATAAGCACATCCTTTGCGTCCTTCTTTACGTACGTATGGTAGTTGAGTATCGGTATCCAGCGTATGCCCTGAAACAGCAGGTACCTAACGTAATCGAACGTTGAAAGGGTCGGGTAACTCCTCATTGGCAGCTTGCCATAGCTCCGGTGAATCGACTTGATGAGGCGGGAATCCTTCGACCCATAGAGCCAGGAACTAGGCATGATCGACTCGGTGGCGACATTGTTACCCGCGATGACGTATACCGTGTTCGTCCGTGACGCGGTCCGAAGCAAGGTCGCCCAGATGGCGTGATCCGTCGGGATCTCTATGTTCGAGATGCCAGACTTCAGGAACGAGATCTGTATGTCCCTGAACTCGCGCCAATCGAGCACCTGTGTGATCAAGTCGATGTCTAGCGCTTTGACCAACCTCTCGACATTTGCCACTGCCAGCTCGGTATTCCATCCATTGTCCACATGTACGGCGAGCGGACGAAGACCGTATCGGACCTTGCAGAGCCACGCGACGTAGGAGCTGTCCACGCCGCCGCTGACACCGATTATGCAGTCGTAAGGACGCCCCACACCTCGATCCCGTATCTCCTGGAGCTGCCGCTCGAGTCGTCGTTCTCCGTCCTCGTTGTTATGTAAATCGTGGACAAGAACCTCATCGTAGTGCCGGCACAGCGAACAACGACCATCCGGATAGAATCGGATGTCCGGTACCGTGCTATCCATGACGCACCGAAGACAAATATTTTGGCTCTCAGTCTGCATTGACGGACCCTTCCTCATTATGAGCGTCGCCCACGATTGCAGAGCTTGATTGAAACCTCGATCCGACCGCCACCGACAAGCACCTGCCTGAATATGGCATGATCAAAAATCCAGTTGGTCATGATCAAGGTAGCTGATCAACACTGCGCGATGAACCCCGTGAAAAACAAACATCGAACCCGCAGCCACGGCTGATGCCCCGGCCTTCAGCGCATCCTTCATGTCATCCGTGCTGCCAGCACCACCGAGCGCGACGAGGGGGATTCTTAGAGCATCAGCCCCACGGGACACCAGTTCAATATCATAACCCAGCATCGTACCGTCCTTATCGACCGAGTTGAGGATAAGCTCTCCTACGCCATCGTCCTGAACCCTCTGCAACACAACCGAAAGATCCTCCGGCTGACGGACCGTCCCGCCTCTGGACACCACCCGATAGCGTCCGAGGAAATCCTTCTTCGCATCGACACTGGCGACCACGCTTTGAGAACCGAAACACGCGACGGCTTCGCGTAGCAGGGACGGACTCTCGTAAATCGCCGAGTTGACCACCACCTTCTCAAACCCAATCCTGAACAGCCTTTCCATCACGCCTACAGAGGCAACACCGCCCCCGTAACCCAAAGGCATAAACGCCTCGGCCGCAATCTCCTCCAGGAACCCAAAATCCGGACCGCGCCGACTACGGGACGCATCAATGTCCAGCAGCATCAGTTCATCGACTTCCTTGCTATTGAATATCCGGACAGCATTGGTAGGGTCGCCCACATAGACGGGATCAGCGAACTTCCTCGTCTTGACGAGACCAAACCCAGAAAGGAGGAGCGTTGGAATCACGCGCGGACGCATCATCGGGTCAGGCCGTCGAACCGCTTGAATAACTCTACACCGTAGCGGTGACTTTTCTCGGGGTGAAACTGGACGCCAATCAAATTTCCCTTGGAAAACGCTGACGTGAACATCGAGCCAAACTCGCTGGTGCCGATGATCAATCTGTCATCGCGGCACTCGACAAAATAGGAATGGACAAAGTAGAACCTCGGATCGCGCTGACCGGTGTCTCCCAATATCGTACCTTCCCGTTTTATGTTTACCTCACTCCATCCCATATGCGGGACTTTCAGCGTAGAGCCCTCTGGGATTATGAAACGCTTCACTTCCGCATCGATCACTCCCAAACCTCCAACGCCACCTTCCTCGCTTGAATGACACATCAACTGCATACCCAGACAGATGCCCAAGATCGGAATATCGCCCCGGCTTGCGGTCTCGCGTAGCGCAGCCGCCATCCCACTCTCGGTGAGCCGCTCCATGGCTTTCATGAAATGACCTACCCCGGGCAGTACGATCCCGCGGACGCCGTCGAGATCAGCAGGCACCGTTGCGACCAAGGATTTGACGCCAATGTGCTTCAGCATGTTGCAAATCGACCCGATGTTTCCCACCCCATAGTCGACGACGGCGATTGAACGATTGGCATCCATTTTGCTATCTCACGATTCGGCTTTCTGGACCGATACTAAAC
>JBIPMA010000119.1:0-4365 GCA_044369335.1 Schleiferiaceae bacterium
CAGGCAGGTTCAACTGGCTCTCGGTTCCCGAAATCCACACGTCCACCTGGGCGTGCTTCGCGAGCAGCGGAATCAGGTGCCGAGCCCGAGCAACATGTCCGTTGCCCGTGCCCTGGACGGCATAAAGAATGTTCATTCGTCGGAATCGGCTTCGTTCAAGAGCATAGAGAGCAAATGCCGAGCCGAAGCATCGACCTTCTCATCTTCTTCTTCGACTTCGCGCACGTCGGGGTGCTGGTAGAGCGACCACGCGCAACCATCCCACTCGAGCGCGGAGAGGTTTTCGATCCAATCGCCTGAATTCAAGTACTCTATTGTGCGATCACCCACGATAACCGTACGCATTTGGGGCTGATGTATGTGGCCGCAAATCACGCGTCCGTAGCCTTTGCGCACAGCCATTTCAGCGGCAGCGACCTCAAAATCTCCGACGTACTTCACCGCTTTTTTGACGGAATCCTTGATCGTCTTGCTCAGCGAGTACTTCTCGCGGCCCAAGCGCTCGAGCAGCACGTTGAGCCAGCGGTTGACCCAAATGAGTAGGTCGTACGACCACCCTCCGAGTTTGGCAAGCCAACGGGCGTTCTGGATGCTCGCGTCAAAAATGTCTCCGTGAAAAATCCAGGTTTTTACTCCGCCAAACGTGAATACCATTTTGTTGCGCACGTGGATGTGCCCCAAGTCTGCGTCGGCAAAGCGGCGCAGCATTTCGTCGTGGTTGCCGGTGATGTAGTAGATCTCTGTGCCTTTTTGCGCCATTGTGATTAAGCGCTTGACCACTTTAAAATGACTTTTGGGGAAGTAGGACTTCTTGAAGTTCCAAATGTCAATGATGTCACCGTTGAGAATCAGAACGTCGGGCTGTATCGATTTGAGGTAGGCGAGAAGCTCGCGGGCATGGCATCCGAAGGTTCCGAGGTGAAGGTCGCTTAATACGACCGCGGGTAGGTGGCGGCGTGAACTCATTGAATTGCAAATACCTGACTTCTGTGTAACCCCTGCGTTACCGCATTTTTAGGCAATTTGTACTTATCAACAGGGTTATCCGCAGGCTCTTGGCCGTATTTTAGAGCCCTCAATGACAAAAAAGCATCCCAAAAAGCGCGTACTCCCTATCTGGTTGGCTGTCAGCATCGGATTAGGGCTGGTCTTGAGCCTGTGGCTGCTCGCAAAGGTGCTTCCCTCGGTCGGCGATCCTGAATCCGCGGCGGGCGAAGAGGTAGATCCCGGATTTCTATTTGGTTATTCTCTCAAAGATTACGACGCTCAGAGATTTGAGGTTGGTGACGGCGAAACCTTTGGTGGCCTCATGAGCTCTTGGGGTGTTACCGCTGGAACTGTTGAGCAGCTCTTGAAATTGGGCAAAGATGACTTCAATCCCCGAAAATGGAGAGTGGGTGATGCCTACTGGCTACTCAGGACCAAGGATAGTGCGCAGCAAGTGTCCTATTTCGTGTACGAGCCATCTGTAGCGGAATACGTTGTTTTTGGGCTTCGGGACAGTTTGTTTGTGCGCAAAATCGAGCGTCCAAAGGTGACCATTGAGCGCGCAGTCGGCGGCGAAATCGAGGGGTCGCTCTATGCCACGCTCGAAAAGCAGGGCGTGTCGCCGGCGGTGGCGGTAAAGCTTTCGGAAGTCTACGCGTGGACCATCGACTTCTTCAGAATTCAGGCGGGTGACCGGTTTGAGGTGATCTACGAAGAGTCTTATGTCGACGATACTGTCTTTGTCGGAACCGGAAAAATCCTCGCTGCGCGCTTTTTGCACAACGGCAAGTCGTTTTACGCATTCAAGTACCAAAATCAGGACGGAAGCGTCCAGGGCTACTACGACCACGAGGGAGAGGGTATGAAGCGCATGTTCCTCAAGGCGCCCCTCGAGTTCGCCCGCATCACATCGCGCTACACCATGCAGCGCTTTCACCCGGTGCAGAAGCGTTGGAAGGCCCATCTAGGCACGGATTATGCGGCCCCCACAGGTACGCCCATTTTGGCGACGGCCAGCGGAACCGTCATCGCCGCCGCATACACCTCAGCCAACGGTAACTACGTCAAGATTAAGCACAACGGCACCTACACGACCCAGTACCTTCACATGAGTCGGATTGGTAAGGGAATTCGCAACGGATCCCGTGTCGAGCAGGGTCAAGTGATTGGTTATGTGGGTTCTACCGGACTCGCGACCGGTCCGCACGTCTGCTACCGATTCTGGAAGAACGGTAAGCAGGTGGATCCGCTCAAAGAGCCAATTCAGCGCGCCGATCCGTTGCCGCGTTCGCTGTGGGCTGACTTTGAATCGGGAATGAAGCCACGCAAGGCCATTCTCGATTCGTTGGCGAATGGTTGAGGGCGGTTCGCTCCGCACGCCTCGTTGGATGAATTTTTCAAAGGGGCTCCTGAAATAATCGTACATTGCCCTGATAATCAATAGTGTGCCTTAGGTGATGTCGTTTGTCTCACGGCCGTTTACGTCCGATTTTCGCGCCAAACTTGGCCGACTTACCCTGTATGCGGCAATTTTAAGTTTTTTGGTTCACTTGGGCTTGTATGCTGCGAAGTCGTGGTTCCGCGACCTGATCGTGGGGCCGCTTTTTGCGCATCCGATCAACGCAATCTATACGCCGTTCTCGGTGCTCCTGGTCTTTGAGACCTACCTGCTCGTCTACTATTTGCGCCGTTCGACCACCATTTATGTGGCGAAGCAGTATGAGATCATTGTTCTGATTCTTATTCGAGGAGTTTTTAAGGATTTAACACACCTTGAGCTCGGACAGAATTTTCACTGGAATCCTGGCAATATTGAGCTCATTTGGGATTTACTCTGTGTGCTCGTGGTCTATGTATGTGTGCTATTGTTCTATAGAATCTCGGGCTATGTGAGCGATCAGGAGTTCCCCAACCAACCTGAGGCCCTCAATCTGCGTCGCTTTGTGTACTCCAAGAACATCTTGGCGTTTATCCTTTTTGTGGTCTTAGCTGGACTTGCGGCTACGACGTTGTGTACTTGGCTACAAACGGGTTCCGCGCTCGATAATCCAGTGTCAGATTTGAATTCGGTCTTTTTCGACCAGTTCTATACGGTGCTGATTATTAGTGATGTATTCATCCTTCTCCTCTCGCTGCTTTACAGCGATGACTTTCCCACCATCATTCGCAATTCGAGCTTTGTCATCTCAACGATTTTGCTCAAACTCAGCTTTACGGCGGAATCCGGAGTCGCACAGCTCCTCATCGTGGGCGGTGTCAGCTTCGGATTGGTGATGCTTTGGATTACCAATGCCTACTACCGTCTCGGAACCAAGTCCTAAAGTGGGTTAGCCCACCACGTTCACGATCCGCCCCGGAACCACAATAACTTTTTTGGGGCTGCGTCCTTCGAGAAAGTGTGGCGTTTTTTCGTGCGCCATCACGGCCGTTTCGACCTCGGCTGCCGTCGCGGATGCCGGCATTTCGAGCTGAAAGCGCGTTTTTCCGTTGAACTGCACGGGGTAGTTGATGCTGTCCTTGACCAGGTACTCAGGCTTGAGAACGGGGTAGGGGGCCAGCACGACGCTTCCGTCGCCACCGAGCTCAGCCCAAAGTGCCTCAGCTGTGTGGGGCGCAAAGGGTTCGAGCAGCACCGCAAAGTCGCGCAGGGTGCTGAGTGCGAGCTGCGGCATTCCGCTCCAAGCGTTTACCGCAATCATCATGGCGCTCACTGAGGTGTTGAACGAAAGCGTTTCGACATCGCGCTGCAGCTTGTCAATCAACTGGTGAAGGGTGCGCAGCTCTTCAGGCGTGGCCTGGCCGTCGTGGCGCTTTTCCATCAGGCGCACGGACTTTTTCACGAATCCAACGACACCCGACATGCCCTGGGTATCCCATGGCTTGCTCTGCTCGATGGGGCCAAGGAACATTTCAAACAGGCGCACGGCATCGGCTCCGTACTGGTCGGCCAAGGCGTCGGGGTTGACGACGTTGTACTTGGATTTCGACATTTTCTCGACTTCGCGCTCGACCTTGATTGGGCCCTCGGCCGGAATAAATTCAGTGCCAGCCCAGCTTGGCATCCACGTGCGAAGGGCTTCGCGGTCGACTTCGTTGCGCTCGTTGACCAAGCTCACGTCAACATGAAGCTTTTGCGTGCTGTACTGCCCGGCGAGCTCGGCGCTTACCACGGTCTGCGTGCCCTCGATGCGGTGCACAAAGGCGCTGATTCCCTGAATCATGCCTTGGTTTACTAAGCGTTTAAACGGTTCACGGAACCCAATGTGCCCCAAGTCGTGCAAGGCATGGGTCCAGAATCGGCTGTACAGCAGGTGGCCGGTGGCATGCTCGCTTCCGCCCACGTACAAGTCCACTTGGCCCCAGTAGTCGGCGGCGCCG
>JBIPMA010000018.1:0-10352 GCA_044369335.1 Schleiferiaceae bacterium
GTAGATGCCAGCGGGAACCGCACCTACCCCGTGCGCGCCTTCCAGCCGATCTACATGGCTGGCTACATCCAAGATCAGTTCACCTTCGAAGACCTCTTCTTCAACGTAGGTGTTCGCGTGGACCGCTACGACGCCAACCAACCTGTACTTAAGGACCCCTTCTCGCTGTACCCCGCGCACACCGTGGCCGACGTCAACGATCGTGGTGGACTTGAGGGTAGCGAAATCCCTACTTCAATGGGCGACGACTACATGGTGTACGTCGACGACATCAAAAATCCTCGCCGCATTGTGGGCTACCGCAACGGATTTGACTGGTACAACGCCGACGGTTCTCCACAGCCCAACCCCACGGTGATTGCCAACCTTTCGGGTGGTCAAGCGAAGCCATGGATTTTCGAAGAGGCGTTCACCGACCCAACGAACCCCAATGCGCCTGTTCTCAGTGATAAATCGTTCCGCGACTACCGCCCTCAGGTCACGGTGAGCCCACGTATTTCATTCCAGTTCCCTATTTCAGATGTAGCGGAATTCTTTGCACACTATGACCTTCTCGTACAGCGCCCGTCTGCAGCACAGTCGCGATTCAACCCGTTTGATTATGTGAATTTGGTGTTTGGTAATGCGGCTACCGTCGACAATCCCGAACTACTTCCACAGAAGCAGACTGAATACGAGATTGGCTTCCGTCAAATGCTTGGTGATCGAAGTGCCTTGAAAATCAACGCGTTCTACCGTGAGTACCGCGACCTCATTCAAACTGTTTCTGTGACTGAGGCCTACCCAGCGACCTACGTGACCTTCGGAAACCGTGACTTCACGACCTCTAAAGGTTTTAGCTTCCAGTACGACTTGCGCCGTGTCGGTAATGTTCAAATGAATGCTCAGTACTCGCTGACCTTTGCGGACGGAACGGGATCAGGTGCTGAGTCGGGCCTTTCACTTGCACGCA
Organism: Schleiferiaceae bacterium; assembly: GCA_044369335.1. Classification (GTDB taxonomy): domain Bacteria; phylum Bacteroidota; class Bacteroidia; order Flavobacteriales; family Schleiferiaceae; genus TMED14. The sequence continues at coordinate 953 of JBIPMA010000018.1, forward strand.
CGGGCCTTCCAAATATTCGATACATCATCCCATTGGACTACGACCAGCGTCATAACTTGTCGGGCAACATCGACTTCCGCTACGGACAAGGAACAGACTACAATGGTCCAGTTTGGGGAAAAGTGAAGGTGTTTGAGAATGCGGGTGTAAACCTTTTGACGACTGCTGGCTCAGGATTCCCGTATTCACGTCGTGTTCGGGCATATGGTATTACGCAGTCGGCTACGCCCGTGGTTGGTCTGTTGAATGGGTCACGTTTGCCATGGCAGTTCCGAATGGATTTAACTGCCAACAAAGTGTGGTACTTCAACAAGAATAAGAACAACTTTGAACTCTACGTTCAAGTACTCAACGTGCTTAATGCTGCGAACATCCTTAGTGTATATCCCTACACTGGATCACCTGATGACGATGGCTTCCTCGCTTCGCCCCAAGGTCAGCAGTCCATTGCGTTCACCGCCAATGCACAAGCGTTTTCAGACCTGTATACGATCCGAATGGTCAATCCAACCAACTTTTCAACCCCTCGCCTAGTTCGTCTTGGTGTTCGGATTGGTCTGTAATAAAGTATTTTCTTGATTATGAACAAGCACATTCTCTTTCTAGCCGCCTCTTTGGCAAGCCTAGTGGTTCTCGGTCGCGAGGACGTAGGCACTACTTCTGGCAAGACTACCCGTTCCAACAAGACGGTTGAGGAACTTTGTCAGCCTTCACGTGCACAATCAGATTTAAATATTAATAACGTCCGTGCAACCATACTTGGCGGTGGTGACATGTGGTGGGATCTCAACACCGCTCGCTATGAGGTACCAAAGGGTAGCAACCGGCACGCGATGTTCGCTGGATCTCTTTGGCTGGGTGGTCTCGACGAGGGTAACCAGCTTAAGATGGCTGCGATGACGTACCGTCAACGTGGTAATGACTATTGGCCTGGCCCGCTATCTACAGATGGACTCGCTTCGATCACAAAAGATGTATGTGATAAATACGACCGACACTGGATCATCACACGGGAGCAGGTTGAGACCCACAGAGGTTGGATTCTATGTAAAAATGATCCGGACTGTGACCCTGCTGTTAAGTACCCAGGCTACGAAGGAAGTATCCCAGACATCATCAAAGAATGGCCCGCACACGGAGCGGAAGGTGAGTTGCCATACACCCTTGCGCCGTTCATCGATCTTGATGGCGACGGTCGCTACGACTACAACGAGGACTACCCTGCATATGACCTGGACCGAGCGTACGACTGCCGTCTCAAAGAAACAGATGTCCTCTACGGTGACCAGACAATTTGGTGGGTGTACAACGACCGCGGTAATGTCCACACAGAGACCAATGCTGGAGCCATGGGATTTGAGATTCGTGCACAGGCCTTCGCCTTTGCTACGAACGATGAGATCAACAACATGACGTTCAATAACTACCGCATTATTAACAAGTCGACGTTCCGCCTTACGAACACCTATTTCTCGACGTGGTTTGATGCGGATTTGGGCAACTACCTCGACGACATCATTGGTAGCGACATTCCTCGCGGTCTGGGTTACGTCTACAATGCAGATATTGACGATGAAGGTCCCATTGGATACGGCATTAACCCGCCAGCCATTGGCTTTGACTTCTTCCAGGGTCCGTTCGCAGACTACTTCGACGGCCGCGACAACGACCGCGACGGCTGTATCGACGGCGTGCGCGACGACCAAGGAAACTGTATTCCTGAAAACCCAGTGACAGGTGTCAACGAGCGCATCATCATGTCGGGCTTCATGTACTACAACAATACCTCTTCGGCGTTTTCGGGCAACCCCAACAACGCTTCAGAATTCTACAACTACATGCAGTCGCGCTGGAAGAACGGCAACCCATTGGTGGTTGAGACCCCATGTGGTCCTGGCTGTACGGGCAACGGGGACGGCTTTACCCAGGACGGAACGGGGCTTGCAACACTCTTCGCATACCCGGGTTCGACATTCGATACGACCGGGGTAACTGAGCCGGTGGCACCTCAAAACTGGTACGAGTCTCCGGATAACCAGCAAGACAAGCGTGGACTGCACAACGCAGGTCCGTTCTCACTCGCTCCAGGTGCGCTCAACTTTATTACGACTGGAGCCGTTTGGGCTCGTAACACCAACGATCCAGGTCCTTTGTTCTCTGTCGAGCGTGTCATTATTGCAGACGACAAGGCGCAAAGTCTCTTTGACAACTGCTTCCAGATCCTCAACGGACCAGATGCGCCAGATATGGAAATTCAAGAGCTTGACCGTGGAGTGGTTTTGATGCTTTCGTACCGCGAGGGTCAGAATAACGACCAGTTCGACTATCAAGAAATTGATCCACTGATTCCGTATACCGATAATACGTACAAGTTTGAGGGATTCCAGATCTACCAACTCAAGAATGAGAACGTATCAGTTGCGGATCGCTATGATCCAAGTCAGGCGCGTTTGATCGCTCAGTGCGACCTAAAGAATGGCGTAACCCGTTTGATTAACTGGGAATTGGATCCCGACCTCGAGCTGCTCATGCCTCAGGACATGACCATTCAATCGAATGATAACGGAATCCAAACCTCGTTCCACGTAACAGAGGACGCCTTTGCTACGGGTACTGACCGTCGCTTAGTTAACCACCGCAATTACTACTTCACTGTAGTGGCCTACGCGTACAACGAGTACGAGAAGTTTGATCAAGTGTTGACCCCCGCGGGCCAGCGCCGTCCGTACTTGGCAGGCCGCAATAACGTGAAGAAGTACTTAGCGATTCCACACCAAGTTCAAGCCGAGGCGAACGGTACCATTCAGCGTGCGAAATACGGTGACGCCCCCATTATCACCCGTGTAGAGGGTATGGGTAACGGTGGAGCCGCACTTGAGCTGGATGCAGAGAGCGAGGCATTCATTGTTGAGAACTTCCGTTTGGACATGCCGACCTACCGCCCTGGCTTTGGACCGGTTAATATCAAGGTAGTCGATCCACTTCGGGTCCAGCCCGGCAAGTTCACCATGGAGTTTAGTGGTGTGAATGCCAATGCAACATGGGTGATTAAAGACTCAGTTGGTAATGTGGTAGCCAACTCTGCTGGTAGCATCTCGTTCTTGGTAGAGCAAATCATTCCTGAACTTGGTATTTCTGTAGACATCCGCAATCAGCCTTCACCAGGTGGTGATATTGAGAATACCCGCAACCAGGGTATAATCAGTAGCGGAATCGAGTACGATGATCCTACCAAGGCATGGTTGAGCGGCGTGAAAGATGATGCCGACTATGGCCCGACCAACTGGTTGTTGGCAGGAAATAACTCAGTAAGCACCGCGCCAGGGTCGTACTACAAAGACTTCCCAGGTGATGACAAAGCACGCTTCTCGACGATTGTGGGCGGAACTTGGGGTCCCTTTGCTTATGCCAGCTTCTTAGGTCGTGGTTTGGCTGCGGGCAACACGATTTGGGGAATGGGACCGGCGGATTCATCGATGAGTGCGTTCACGGCGCGCATGAGTCCGACTGAGCTTCGTTCGGTAGACGTGGTCTTTACGGATGATTGGACCCAATGGACGCGTGTTCCGGTAATGGAAATGGGTGACGACGAGTCACTCAACGCCGGCGGGACCCGTAAGTGGCGCTTGCGTAGCGATTACGGTTGGGACCTCAATATGCAGACTGGCGAACTCACGCGCAGCACTACGGTGACGGGATGGTCGTGGTTCCCTGGATATGCCATTGACCTCGAGACCGGTACGCGACTCAACCTCGTATTTGGTGAGAACAGCTGGATGATTGGTGACAACGGAGCCGACATGAAGTTCAACCCGACTTCGCGCCAGCGCATTCAGCCTGCCGATCCTGTTACAGGAGGGTACCGCTTCGGTGGACAGCACTACCTCTATGTGGTGGGTCCATTCTTCCAGCAGGGCTTGACGCGCACGCCATTGGACTACGCGGGACCAAATGAGCAGGACAACCCGCTCTATAGCGACTACGGAAACATGGGATCTATCCTCAGCCGCAACAAAGTGACGAAGTCGCTGATGTGGGTGTCGATTCCGCTCATGGATCCACGCTTTACTACTGCAGACCTATACAAGCCAACTACGGCTCCAAATGGAATGCCGTCTCGTGCTCGTGTCAAGATTCGCATGGCCCGTCCGTACGAGCGCTACGTGACCGATAACAGCAACAGCGGCAATCCAAAGTACCAATTCAGCCTTGATAATGCCGCCACGGTAACGGGCGATAATGCCACGGCTCAAGATGCCCTAGCCACGGTGCGTGTCGTGCCGAACCCGTACTTCAGCATGAGCCAGTACGAGACGTCGCAAAACGACAATGCAGTGAAAATCACGAATCTGCCACCGAACTGTACGATTTCGATCTACAGCACTGACGGCTCTCTCGTACGTACCATCCGTAAGGACAACAGTGATACCTGGATTTTCTGGGACCTCAAAAACAACTACCAGGTGCCAATCGCGAGCGGAATTTACCTGATCCACATTGACGCTCCAGGCATTGGCCAGCGTGTAATTAAGTGGTTCGGAACCCTCCGTCCGTTCAACCCAACTGGATTCTAATCGACTCTGAGTGATGAAAAAGATTGTATTAGGAATTGCTGTACTCGCATCGAGTGCTGCCTTTGCGGGCAACCCCGCGCGTTCAGGTTCGGCAGGTGCTGCAGAGCTTCTTATCAACCCGTGGGCACGAACTTCGGGCTGGGGAGAGGGTAACACGGCGAACCTCAAAGGCTTTGAGGGCCTTTACGGCAACGTAGCGGGCATTGCACGCATAGACGGATTGCAGTTCGGTTTTGCCAACACCCAGTGGCTGATGGGTAGCGGAATCCAGCTCAATGCAGGCAGTCTTGTGACGCCTACCGGAAACGGGGGCGTACTCGGAATTCACATGACGAGCATGAACTACGGTGAGATTGAAATCACCACTGAGGACCAACCAGATGGCGGTTTGGGCACGTACAAACCTTCAACGACTGTGATTGGAATAGCCTACGCCAAGAAGTTTACTGAGAGCATCTTTGGTGGTGTAAACATTAAACTCTACAGCTCATCAATTAACAACCTTGCTGCGACGGGTGTGTGCTTTGACGCAGGAGTTCAGTACGTTCCGCAAAACATAAAGGATTTTGCATTTGGAATTACGATGCGCAACATCGGACCCTCATTCTCCTACCGAGGTGACGGCTTGAGCGTGGTGCTACCTGTTCCGACCGGAATCTACACCAGCAGCTTCCAGAGCCGCTCTGAGGACTTTGAATTGCCAACGCAATTGTCGATTGGAGTTTCAAAGGGCTTCACCGTAGCAAAGGGGCAGAAGCTCACACTGGCTGGTAACTTCATCTCGAACTCGTTCAAGAAGGACCAGTTCACTGTGGGTGCAGAGTACAGCTACAAGGAGCTCTTTGCACTTCGCACGAGTTGGGCACAGTTTGACAACCGCTTTGATGGGGTTGCAACCGAGGCATTTAGTGGACCTGCGGCTGGATTTACGTTCAACATTCCGATGGGAGACGGCAAGCTCGACCTCAGCTACGCCTACCGCTTGACGAACTCGGCTTTTGGAGGAGTTCATACGGTTGGCACAGCCATTGTATTGTAAAAAACATTAGGTTTACTGCTCAGAAGGCCCTCTTTTGAGGGTCTTCCGCATTTATAACGATTGAACTATGTCGGTTTCGTACTACACCCCCGAGGGCTTTAAAAAGCTCAAAGAAGAACTCGAGCACATGCGCAGCGTGGAGCGTCCGCGCATTTCAGAACAGATTGCCGAGGCTCGCGATAAAGGTGATTTGAGCGAGAACGCCGAATACGACGCGGCGAAAGAAGCCCAGGGCATGCTCGAAATGAAAATCGCCAAACTCGAGGATTTGGTGGCAAACGCGCGCATCGTCGACGAGTCACAGTTCGACACTTCAAAGGTGCTCATCCTTTCAAAGGTAACCGTGAGAAATCCGGCCAACGGAGCCACGATGAAGTATACTCTTGTGAGCGAACAAGAGGCGGACCTCAAAGCGGGTAAGATTTCGGTGAATTCGCCCATCGGTAAAGGCCTTTTGGGCAAGGCCGCAGGAGAGGTTGCAGATATTCATGTTCCAAGTGGAATCATGAAGCTGGAGGTAGTTGCCATTGAACGATAGGCCATGGCAAGCATTTTCACCCGAATCATTCAAGGGGAAATACCCTGCCATAAGGTCGCCGAGACAGAGCGCGCCTTTGCGTTTTTAGACATCCGCCCATTGACTCCGGGCCATACGTTGGTGGTGCCCAAGACCGAAGTGGACAGCATTTACGAGCTCGACGAAGAAGATTACCGGGCCGTGTTTGAATTGGTACGCGCCGTGGCAGCCGCCCAGAAGCAGGAAATGCACTGCAATCGGGTCGGACTAAGCGTTCTTGGATTTGAGGTCCCGCACGCACACGTTCACGTGGTTCCGCTGCGATCTGAGGCAGATCTAAATTTCGCCAATCCAAAACTTCAATTAGACAGTGATGAGCTCGCGGCGATTGCAGAGCAGCTTGCCTCTGCCGTTGAATTAGAGGTATAAAACATTTTTATCAAGTGCTGGCGTTCAGCGTATTGGGAATTTTTTTACATTACAGTTCCTAAACGTTAACGCAATAGCAATGAAAAAAATCCTACTCCTTTTTAGTGCACTGGCACTCAGTGCCGGAGTTCAGGCCCAGGTGGTACTGAACATCATGTCGCCGAGTTCGCTCCAAGGCGGCATTACCCACTCGAACAATGGTGCGGTTGCTGGTTGGGGATTGGCGGACCTCTTGGATCCCGCTGATGCCGTTCTGGACACCGTCGTGGTGATGGACGACAGCACCGCGGGTATCAATACCTTGGTGGGGACGGATCCCAATACGGGAAACGCTTACCCGGGTATACCGCTCAAGTACGAAGGCTGCAACCTCGACACGAATTCGGCGTGGCAAACCAGCCGCTTGAACGGTAAAATTGTCCTCATTGCGCGTGGAAGCTGTGAATTTGGCCTCAAGGTCTACCTGGCTGAAAAAGCGGGAGCCCGTGCGGTAATCATGTTCAACCGCGACAATGCCGGCTTGAATGCCGCCCCTGGGGTGTACGGTGGTTTGGCAACGATTCCGTTCGCCATGATTGCGCGCCCTGACGGCGACAACCTACTGAATGCCATCTTGGGTGGCCAAACAGTAGTTGCGTTCTTGGGCAACAAAATCGGAGCCTTCCCGAACGACATGAGCATATCGCCCGCAGAGGCGGTCTACCCACCAGCGTTGGCGGTACCTGGAATGCTTGCCTTGGATTCAACGGACTTCAAAATGAAGCTCGGTTTTTGGGGCCGCAACGACGGTTCCGCAAACCAGAGCAGCGTCGTGGCGAGCGTCACGGTGAAGCGCGGAACCACTACGGTGTACAGCATGTCGACGTCATCATTCCCGCTCAACTCGGGGGATTCGAGCTACATCAGCTTCCCGCCGTTCCAGCTCAATGGATACCCCGCTGGAGCCTACGAAGTCAACTACAACCTAAATGCCGGAGCCGAAGATTTCCCGCTCGACAACAACATTGACTTTGCGACAGTGATCAACGACAGCTTGTACAGCTATGCGCGCGTCGATCCAGCAACTTTGGACGCACTGGACAACAACTCATACCAGTCGTCGTCGTTCACCTCATCGTGGGGCATGTGCATTAACTTCCAGCACCCCAATGCATCGCGCAGCCTTCTCAAAGGGGTACGTTGGGCAGCATGGTCGAATACCGACACCATTTTGGGCCGCACGGTGGACGTTTCTGTGGACGGATGGTACGACAGCTTCACCGACCTCAACGATCCGAACTGTGCCGTAACCAATACCTCGCCCTTGGCGCTGGACACGTACACCTACACGACCAACGCACAAGACCAAATGGTTTCGCACTACTTCACGCAGCCGATCGAGCTCGACGACAACCAGCGCTACATCGTGTGCATCAACTCTTCGGACCAGACGCTCTACCTCAACCACTCAGGTGCCGTAGCCTACCAGCTCAACGACCAGATGGCCGGCGAGCAGCCCCGTGAACTCGTGCGTTCAGACAACAGTTGGTTTGTGCGCGGATTTAGCGGAAACGTAATTCCGACCATGCAGCTCATTCTTGAGCAGAACACAAGCGGAGTAGGCGAAGAGGTTTACTACGACATCAAGCCGTTCCCGAACCCTGCCCAGCAGCTTGTGACGATTGATCTCGGCGGTTTTGACGCACGCAGCCTCGAAGTGGTGGACCTCACTGGTGCCCTCGTGCTTCGTCAGGACCAAGTCAATGCCGTTGACGGCAAGGCAGTGGTAGACGTTACAGTGCTTCCCAACGGAGCCTACGTCTTCATCGCCAAAGGCGCCGACCGCGATGTGAAGTTTAACGTAGTAGTGAGCCACTAAGGCGAGCTCAGTGTTGAAGATCCCTTCGGGGAAGAGACCCGGCGCCGCGAGGTGCCGGGTTTTTTTGTTGGCAAGGTTAGCGAGGTTGGCTCGTTAGCAAGGTTAGCTCGTTAGCAAGATTGGCTCGTTAGGTACAAAGCCGAGCAGTGCCTTAGCTGCGCTAGCAGCCCTAGCCCCGAAGGGGCCCAAGAGCGAAGGGACCTTATCGCGTAGCGCAACAAGCTAACGAGCTAACCTTGCTACAAGCCAATCTCAGCCAACTAGGCTTCGCGGTCCGGGTTTTGTGCCAAAAACTTGGCCCAAGATGAAGCGCGGGCCGAGGACTTTTTTTTGACGGGGAGGGCTCCTGCCGCAGTAAGGGTTGCGGTGCGCTGCACAGTGAGCGCATGGCAAGTGGCCACAGCCAGGGCGTCGGTGGCGTCCAGTGCGCGCTTGGGGTCGATGGGTATGGTGAACATGGCCTCAAGGAAGCCGGCGAGTTGTTCTTTGGAAGCGGCTCCGCGGCCCGAAATGCGGCGTTTGACGACGGCCGGAGGGTATTCGGCAACGGTGAGTCCGCGGCGGAGTCCGGCGCTCAGTACCACGCCCTGGGCACGGCCCAGTTTGAGCATGGACTGCACGTTTTTGCCAAAGAAGGGCGCTTCTACAGCAAGTGAGGTGGGTTGAAAGCGGTCCAAGAGCTCTTCGATCGAAGCGAGAATGTCGCCAAGGCGCTCAACGGATTCTTTGCTTGCGGCAAACTTGACGCTGCCGAGGTCGATGAGTCGAAGCTCGCTTCCGACGCGTTCAACGACACCAAAACCCATCACCACGGTGCCGGGGTCAATGCCGAGAATGCGTTCGGGCTGGCTCATTCGAAGGGCAAGGCTCCGCCCCGTACGCTGGCAGCGGTCGGAGCCTGGAAGAGGTTCAGTCCAAAGCTCGGGGCGGCCGCGATCAAGTGGTCAAAGAGGTCGCTAGCAATGCCCTCGTACTCGGTCCAG
>JBIPMA010000122.1:0-4274 GCA_044369335.1 Schleiferiaceae bacterium
CGCGAAGCAGTAGACCTCGAGCGGAATTCCTTGGCCCGTCGCCGGAAGCTGGCGCACCATCAGCGTGTGGGCGTTCGAAATGCTGGGGTGTTCCTCGAGGTAGGCGTGCGCATAGGCGCGGAACACGCCCAAATTCGTCATGTGGCGCCCGTTGACTGGGTGCGACTTGTCGACTCCGAATTCGGCGTTGTGGGCTGCGATTTCGCGTTCCCGCGCCATCAGGTAGGGGCGAACGCGTTCAATTTTTTTGAATTCCGCTAGGACTTCATCGTTCACAAAAGCGACGCTTTCGAGGTCAATAACGAGATTTCGCTTGATGCGGCGCACTTGGGCAAGCCGCATTCCGCGCCAGTTAATGAATGAATCGGTTACAAATGCTTTGGCCGGAACCGACGAAATGGTATTGTCAAAGTTCTTGATTTTGACCGTGGTGAGGTCGATGCTGACCACGTCTCCGTCGACGCCGAACTTGTCGAAGGTGATCCAGTCGCCCTTTTTAATGAGGTCGTAGAGCACAATTTGAAAGTTGGCTAGAAGTCCGTTGATGGCGTCCTGAAAGATGAGTATGAAGATGGCGGTGGCTCCGGCCAACGCACCCAAAATACTGGCCAGGGGGGTGTGCGTCAGTGCCGAGATCACGGCCAATACGCCTATAAACCAGGTTAGAAACTGTACCACAGACAGCACTGTGCGTACAGGTTTGTCTTTGAACGCCTCCAGCTCCTCAACAATGTGCGATCCTGCACGGGCGGCACGGTTAATCAAAATGACGATCTGGTACACCAAGAAAATGCTCAAGATTGTCTGAAGCGGAACAATTACGCCCGGAACATCCTCGAACACGACCGGCAAGAATCCGCGAATGATTAAGGTGGGCATGATGTGTACAAGCGCCTGAAACACTTTCTCTTTAAAGAAGTGGTCGTCCCAGGTTGCTTTGGTACGCTTTACCGCACGATGAATCAGGCCAATGACAATTCTTCGCGTGATAAAGTCCGCCAAAAGGCTGGCGGCAATCAATACTGCAAGGTCTATGAGAATGGTAAGGCTGCTGATCCACCAATCGTTGAGTCCGCTTCCGTCGAGCAGGCTTCGGGTCCAATGTCCGGGGTTGATGTGCTCCATGGGACAAAGGTAGCCTTATTGGCGAGGGTAGCAAGGTTGGTTCGTTCGTCGTACCGTTGCTCGTTACTCGTTTCTTGTGATCGTATTCGCCGTTTGAAGGAACGAGAAACCAGCAGCTAGAAACCGTAATTCGGTACAATCCATTCGGGAATAACCGGATTTTACTTTTCTTTCGCGTTTGTAATGGGGTAAACGGCAGTCAATCAATAATTTGACTATTTAATTGCAATTCGGATTCTACTTGGTACTTGAGCCACAAGAATTCAGTAACCCGTAGACCAACGAGCCAACCTTGCCAATCTCAGCGCCTCGTGCCAATGGGCAAAAAAAAACCGGCTCTGTAGAGCCGGTACTGCGAAGTGTTCCCGAGGGCTTTTTGGACGAAGAAACCCATATCACCTACGAGCTCTCGGCACTTCGAGATTTGGATTAGTCTTCGCGGAGTACTAAAACGGGGTACTCGGTGTGGTAAGCAAGGGTGCTACTCATTCGGGGCTTGAAGGCATCCCGCAACCAGTGGTGGCGCCGGGCAACGACAATAATTCCTTGGGCCTTGGCTCGTCGGGCGGCTTCATAAATTCCCGTTTCGACATCTTGGGCGACGATGAGGTGGCGATCAACCCCTGGAAAATTCTGGTCGGAAAAAGCTAAAAACCCTTCTGCGGGAGCGTCTCCTTGGGTGCCCTCTTCGACGTGGGCAATTGATAGTCCTGCACCACACTGAGCGACAAAGGACTTTATCCAAGATAGAGCTTTGGGGTTGCGGTCGTCCAGCATGTCCGAAGCGAATAACCATTTAATAGATTGACCCTCAGGCCACTGAATTCGTGACGGAACCACTAAAACCGGCTGGCGTGATGCATGAAGAACAGATACCGCATTGCTTCCGAGCATAACTTCAGACCATCCGCTGGCACCTTGACTTGACATTACAATCATTGAATCGGGGTGTGCTTCAGCTCGCTGGTGAAGTTCTTGCGCGAGTCCATTGTAGGAGCAATGTCCGTCCACCGCAAGTGCACTACTCGAACTGAATTCGCTGAGCCACTCAGACATATCAAGTTGGCACCGCTCTTGGATAGCCATAAGGAGATTATCTGTAAGGGACTCAGAACGGTAGGGCATCTGGTATGTGTGAATAAAATCCAGCTGTGCGTTGAGTGAAGTAGCGAGGTGGGTGGCTACAGGGAGCGCCGCCCTGCTATTGGACGAAAAGTCGGTGGGAAAAAAGATGCGGTTCATGGCGGGTTTCAAATCAAGGGTTGTGAGGTTGAAGTAAAATTCCGCCAAACAACCTGCACGAACTATGATTTTTATCAGATTTTAAATGGGCGGCAAATTTGGGCAACGTGGCCTAGGGCGGTGGGCGGAAGCCAAGGTTCCGCAGCCCTAAGGAGCAGCCACATCGCCATCAACGCCATTATGGTCCGCATCACACGTGGATTAAGCAGACGCTGACGTAGCATGGGTCGCTGCGCGAGCCATCCGAACCCCGAGAGCGGCAGGGCGGTGGCAGAGGCGAAACCGAGGATAAATAAGGTTCCGTCACCCGAACCCAAGCTGGCGCTCGCCGTCGCAGCTGCCCACACGGCGGGGCATGGCAAGAGCCCGTTCCCGAGGCCAAGGACGGCCGACCGAACTGGCCATGACCACCTCGCCGCGACGGGCCACCACGGGCGGGCCGCGTTGAGGTGGGATGCGGTGCTGCATCGAGGCCGCTCAGGTCGAATCGCGCGGACCATGAGGTACAGCCCGGCTGATCCCGCGAGCAGAGAGGTTAAAGGTGTCCAGAGCCGCATTACTCCGACAAGCAAAAAGCTAACGGCCAAGTAACCCAGCGCTCGAAAGGCGTGGTAGATCCATTGCTGGGCGGCGGGTTCGCGACGGCGTTGGGCCTGCCATGCAAGCGGACCGCACATCGCAAAGCAGTGCGGGGCTTGGCTTAGACCTAAGGCGCTACCGCTTAACACAGCCCACCACATCAGCGCGGGCCGTAAAATTGAGTACTGACAACGTCGGCTACCTGCCCGTTAACCCAAACCTCTATTTTGAGGGTGGTTTCTGAGCCAGTAACCACTTCTTTGGGCAGGTATACGAGCAGTGAACCCTTGGCAAGTCCTTGAGTGGGCAACGTGTACTGCGTGGATCCAACGGTTTCAAGCCTTCCGCCTTCAGGGCTCGTAAGGCGGAGTTCGAGTACCGCGTCTTTGGGCGTTTTATTAATCACTTTAAACGTGTACACGTTGGAAAGATCGGTTCCGCGGTCCTGAAACATCAGGCCCGGGGCGCGCAAAATCGTTGCCTCGACGGGGGCGCGGAACAGCAGTAGCGTGAACCACAGCAGCGTCACGGCGCCCACAATCACTCCGTAGGCCTTCATGCGCGGCGTCACCTTCCACGGCTCGCGCGAACTGATCTCGTTCTCAGATGCGTAGCGAATGAGTCCGCGTTCTTGGCCGGCCTGGTCCATCACGGAATCGCAGACGTCAATGCACGCCGTGCAGCTGATGCACTCCAACTGGGTTCCGTTGCGGATGTCGATGCCCGTGGGGCAGACCTGCACGCAGAGGCCGCAGTCAACGCAGTCACCTTTGCCTTCGGCGGAACGGTCTTCGCCCTTGCGAAAGCGGCTCCGGATTTCGCCCCGAATGCGGTCGTAGGCAATCACTAAGGAATTCTTGTCTAAGAGCACGCCCTGCAGGCGGCCGTAGGGGCACACGATGAGGCAGACCTGTTCGCGGAACCACGAAAACACGAAAAAGAAGACCCCGGTGAATATCCAGATTCCGATAAATCCGCTCAAGTGGCTCGAAGGCCCGTCAGTGATCAGTCGAACCCACGCGTCCGTGCCGATGAGGTACTGCAAAAACGTGTTGGCAATCACAAAACTCACGGCTAAAAAGAGGGCGTTCTTCGCGACGCGCTTGCCGATTTTCTCCCACGTCCATGGACTATTGCGCAGACGGATCTGTGCGTTGCGGTCCCCGTCAATCCAGTACTCAATTTGGCGAAAGACGTGTTCCAAAAAGATGGTCTGGGGGCAAACCCATCCGCAAAACAGCCGCCCGTAGGCCACGGTAAATAGGGCTACCGACAGTACCCCGAGAATCATCGTGAGCACTAAAAGGTGAAAGTCCTGGGGCCAAAAC
>JBIPMA010000120.1:0-4336 GCA_044369335.1 Schleiferiaceae bacterium
TTTGGAACTCCGGTCTGAGCATTGACCCTGTAACCAATGAGGTAAACCGAAATAATTTATCGACGGCGAGCGGTTCCGTATCGGCGCAGTGGACGCTGTTTGATGGATTTCAGACCTGGAACGCCTTTCGGCAAAGCCAAGTGCAGGTAGCCTTGGCAGCTGCTCAGCTGGACGATGCCCGGAATGCAGTGGCATTGAATACCGCTTCGCAGTTTTTGGCGGTGCTCCTCGCCGATGAATCACTTCGAATTGCTCAAGAACAGCTCACCACGTCAGAGCGCCAAAAGGAACGTAGCCAAAAACTACTGAGTTCTGGCGCGATTGCGCCGAACGAATACCTTTCTGTCGAGGCGCAATGGGCAGTAGATGCGCAGCGCGTGGTGGCATCTGAGAACCAACTTCAATTTGCACAGCTCGTACTCAAGCAGCTCTTGGGGTTAAGCGGGAGCCAAGATCTCGTGCTGCAGCGCCCTGAAAGCCTTCCCACGGCTCCTAGTGCGGTCATGGCTCTTAGCCCTCAGGCCATATTTACCGCATCTGTAGCCAAACAGCCTGCGGTGCGCGCTGCAGAACACCAACTTATGGCCAGTCACTACGCAGTCAAGCGTGCACAGGGCGCTCGTATACCCACACTTTCGGTGTCTGGCCAGTTTTCGACCAGCTATTCTGACCGTGCGCAGAAGTACCTCGGGACCACCCCGCAGGTCCTACCCGTGGGATTCTGGCTCGACGGCGCAGACCAAATTCCGGTGTACACCCTTGTAAATACTCCGAATTTCGGAGACTTCACCTTTGAGGATCAACTTCGCGAAAACGTGCGGCAGTTCATAGGATTGAACCTTTCGGTACCGATCTTTAATGGGTTCCGAATCGCAAATGCGGTGAAGCGCGCACAATTGGCTGAAGAAAACGCGGAACTTCAGGTAATGCAGCAGCGCGACACGTACCGCCAGAATATTGAGCGCGCTCACGCCGACGCAGCTGCTGCCTGGAAGCAGTATGATGCCAGTTTGGCGACCGAACGATCTGCGGAACGCGCCTACCAAGATGCCCAAATTCGCTTTGATCAAGGTGGACTCAACGTGTACGACTTTGTTTCCTTAAAAAACAACTACTTGGCAGCTGCGTCCAACCGTGTCCGTGCGCTGTACGACAGTCAATTTAAAAACTACGTGGTAGAATTTTACCTCAATAATCCCCTTGAACTATGAACAAGAAGCAACGAATTTGGTGGATTGGCGGCGCGGCCACAGTGGCACTAGTCGTCGGAGTCGTCGGCAAAAAGCAAGGTTGGTGGGGACAGTCTGACGAGGTGATCTCGGTAGAGCTCACCAAGGTTGAGTCTCGAAGCATCGTTGAAACGGTCAGCGCTTCAGGCCGCATTCAACCAGCGGTAGAGGTAAAAATTTCTCCCGAAGTAAGTGGTGAAATCATTGAGCTAGCCGTGGTTGAGGGTCAATTTGTGCGACGGGGTCAGCTCCTAGCGCGAATTAATCCGGACCTCTACCAGTCTGCCGTGGGCCGCACCGAAGCGCTTGTCAATCAGTCAAAGTCTGGTCTTATGCAGGCCAAGGCACAGTTAGTTGAAGTAACTGCAGCCTACCAACGCAACCAGGGGCTCTATAATCAAAATGTTCTGTCAAAGGCCGAATGGGAAGCCGCACAGCGTGCGTTCCAAGTTGCTGAATTGGCCGTGAAGTCTGCGGAATTCCAAGTGAAGTCCGCCGAAAATTCACTCAAAGAGGCCCGTGACAACTTAAAGCGCACGACGCTTATTGCTCCGATGGACGGAACCGTGACCGGCCTCAACGTCGAGTTGGGTGAGCGCGTCGTGGGTACTGCACAAATGGCAGGTACCGACCTGATGCGAATTTCAGACCTGCGGCGCATGGAGGTCGTGGTGGACGTCAACGAGAACGACATTGTGCGCATCAACCTAGGCGATTCCGCAGACGTAAAGGTCGATGCCTTTTTGGGCCATAAGTTCAAGGCTGTGGTAACCGAAGTCCGCAATGCGGCCAATGTCAATGCCGCGGCGGGGGTCAATCAAGTGACCAACTTTAAGGTGACCCTTGAGGTGGATCCGGCGAGCTACGCTTCACTTGTTAAGGAGTACGGAGAGCAACCTCTTCGCAGCGGAATGACTGCTACGGTTGACGTGCGAACAAAGGTCGAAAAAGGAGTTCCGTCAGTGCCCGTTGAGGCGGTGGCCTTGCGCAGTGATTCGACCCAGACTGATCCCGTTGAAGTGGTGTTTGTGTGGGATGAGGGCAAAGTGCGACAAGTACGCGTCACTACCGGAATTCAAGACGAGGACTACATTCAGGTTGTCACAGGCCTAAAGGGTGGTGAAGAAGTCGTTCGCGGTCCATTTGATGCAGTTTCGCGCAAGCTCGAAGATGGAGATGTCGTGGAGCGTAGCAAAGGCGAGTAATGTCCGCACTGCTGCTTATTGAAACCTCTACGAGGCTCTGCAGTGTTGCGGTGGCCATCGATGGGGTGGTGGTAGCAGAGCACGAGGAACTCGACCCCAAGGGCTACCGGCACGCCGAGGCCTTGAATCCCATGATTCAGAATGCGTTATCCGACGCAGGGTTGCGCGTTCGTGACCTTTCGGGAATAGCCGCGGCCCAAGGTCCTGGATCTTACACCGGACTTCGCATCGGGTTGGCCGCAGCAAAGGGCTTAGCCCTTCCTTGGAGTATTCCCTGCTACGGTGTCGATTCACTTGAACTGATCGCCGAAGCGGTTCGGGAGGCGGTTCCTTCTGAACTGCCAATTTGGTCAGCCATGGACGCGCGCCGAAGCGAGGTGTATTCGGCATGGTTTCACCCTGACGGCGTACGGTCATCTGATGACCTTCCGGAGGTCATAGAACCCACGTGGGCGGAGCGTCCCGCGGCCCTCGCCGGGGGAGACGGAGTCGAAAAGGTACTCGAGCACTGGCCGCAGCTGCAGGACAGTGGGGTGCGCTACGCCCGAGCGCGGCACGCCCTTGCGGGCGCTCTTAGAGCAACGGCGTCTGAAAACCTTTCCACCTGGGAACCCCGCTACCTCAAAATGTTTGGGCAAGCGCTTTGACCTCGCGGTAGCGGGGGCAGCTCATCCAGTGGTCATTGATTAGTCCGGTCGCCTGCATGTGGGCGTACAGGGTGGTGGACCCAATGAATTTGAATCCCTCGGACTTCAATGCCTTGGACAACTCGTCCGATTCCTTGGAGGTCGCAGGCCAAGACCCTTCGCGCGCTCCGTCGAGTGGTGTTCCGCCCACAAAGTCCCAGAGGTAATCGGCAAAGCCCTTCCCGTGGCGGTCGCGAAATGCGACCAGGGTACGGGCATTGTGCAGGGCGGCGTCCAACTTCAAGCGGTTGCGAATGACCTGAGGGTTGGCCAAAAACGCTTCGCGCTCGGCATCTGTGAAGTTTAGAAGCGATTCTGCATCAAATCCGTGCAGTGCGGCGTGAAAAGCAGATCGCTTATGCAGCACGGTACGCCAGGAGAGTCCCGACTGAAAGCCTTCGAGGACGAGGTGCTCAAACATTCCGTGGTCCGTGGTCACAGGAACGCCCCACTCGCGGTCGTGGTAGGCTTCCATCAGGGGGTCTCCAAGGCACCAGGGGCATTTATTGTCTGGATTTGAATGGATTTGGGCCATGGTTGAATTCGTTAATGGTTGCAGTGAACAAGGTACAGGCATCCATTCGGCAGAGCTGTGCATAAACGGATGCTTCGCGCTCCATTGGGCCCCATAGGGGCGAAGCCGCAATCGGTCTAGGGCCCAGAGGGCCTCCGGGGGCAATCAGCCAGTGCTCGGTTTCGGGTCCGGTGAGCTCCGAAAGGGCCAACCACGAGCAGTGCCGTGAGGGAGTACTGCGGGACATTTCAAGTCCTTGGCGCACCATCTGGGCAGACCAGTCGACCCATTCTTGCCGTCCGAGCAAGTGGCCAAGGATCAAACCACATTCGGCCCATACAGCTCGTGGATTCGGCAAAACGTCATCGTCCCAACCGAGTGCAGTTGCAAAAGCAGCTGCTTCGAGCATTTCTAGCGCGTAGAAAACAGTTCCGCCGCGAAAAAAATCGGAGATACTGCGCTCAAACCAGCGGGAGGCCGTCGCAATCCACAAAGGATCGAGCAAAACTTGACCGCAGCGAATGGCCATATACACGCTGTACGCCACGTCGTCGAGAAATGCGGGGCCTGAAGTGCGGCCGTCGGGGTAGTGGACGTGAATGCTGCCGGTGCCAAAGGTTTCAGCGTGTGCCGAAGCGAGGCGCCGAAGGCGTTCGATGTCTGAAGTTAGGCCGCTGAGTTGGGCTCCGTCGGCAAAGGCGG
>JBIPMA010000121.1:0-4302 GCA_044369335.1 Schleiferiaceae bacterium
GCTAGTATAGCGCCGAAACCGCTCCAGCACCGCCTGCATGTCGTCGGGCAGCGGAGCTTCAAACACGAGGCGTTCGTCAGGCCGCGAGGGGTGCTCAAAACCGAGTAGCCGCGCGTGCAGCGCTTGGCGCGGAAGCATTTCAAGCGTCTTGTGGGCGAACTGCGCAAACTTGGGCAGCTCGGGACGGTGCGGAGCCTTATCGCCTCCGTAGACCGCATCGCCGACCAGCGGATGCCCTAAGTACTTCATATGCACCCTGATTTGGTGGGTACGGCCCGTTTCAAGGCGGCAGGCCACGAGCGTGGCAAAGTGGTAGCGCTCCAGCACCTCGTAGTGGGTGACGGCATGCTTTCCGTGCTTGCCGTCGGGAAAGATGGCTTGCACTTTGCGGTCCTGCAGCGAGCGTCCGATGTGGCCGGTCACGGTTCCGCGGTCCTCGCGCACATTGCCCCACACCAGGGCGTGGTATTCGCGGTCGCAGCTGTGGTCGGCAAACTGCTTCGCCAAAAAGGCGAGCGCGTAGTCGGTTCGGGCCACGACCAGTAGGCCTGACGTGTCCTTGTCGATGCGGTGCACCAAACCGGGCCGCACTTCACCCGTGGCGCCGGGCAAATTCTGAAAGAGGTAGAGCAGGCCGTGTACGAGGGTTCCGGTAAAGTGGCCAAATGCCGGGTGCACCACCATGCCCGCGGGCTTGTTGATCACCGCGAGGTCGTCGTCGAGGTAGACAACGTTTAGGTCGATGGGCTCGGCCTCGAGCACAAATTCGCGCGGAGGCTGCGCCAGCACCAGCGTAACCTCTTCGCCCGGCTTGACCCGGTGGTTCGACTTGACGGGCAGGCCGTCGACGCGAATGGCTCCGGCCTCGGCCGCCTTCTGAATGCGGTTGCGCGAGGTTTTCTCGAGAAAATTGAACAGAAACTTATCGACGCGAAGCGGCTTTTGGCCCGCGTCAGCCACAAAACGGTGGTGAACGTATAGTTCCTCTTCGGTGCCAGCGCCCTCTTCGAGCTCGTCGTCGAACTCGATCATTGCTTAATCAGTCGGGTTACGTGGCCAGAATCGCTTCGAATCAGGTACAGCCCTGCGGGCAGGCCGCGAAGGTCTAGATTCCAAGGCTGTGCGTCGTTGGGGCGCGCAGTCGTTGCGACGGCAGAACCCAGCGCATTGAACACCTCTAAACGGAGTCCGATACCGTGGACTTCTGCCCAATCGCGTACGGGTTGGGGCGCGACGGTCAAACCGACGGAGCGCTGGGGCTCGCCGGTGCTGAGGTCGCCGGGGGTTCCGCGAAAGAACGGTCGAAGGGCCAACGCCCCCGGAAGCTGGCTCAAAAACCACTCGCCCACCTCGCCAAATGCCTTGGTGGCACTGGTGTGCACGTCAAGGCCCAGCACGGCGCGGGGCATGCCCTGGTCCGAATTTGAGGTCTCCATGACGACTCCGAGGTACACGTCGCGCGGCACCACAAGTCCCAACGTGTCCAGCACATAGTGTCGGCCGAGCTGGCCGGTGTAGTTCCAAGCCACCTCGTACAGCGAATCGCTCACGTAAATGGGGTCGCCCGGAAAGCCGGCGGTATCGACCGTCCAGACCCCGAGGCGAAAGCGCTCCCCCTCGCCCTGTGGGCCGGCGGGAATCCACTCGAGGTCCATTCCGCGCAAGGTATCGGCCTGCAAAAACTGGTAGCGCTGCGCCCAGCGGGGCTCGACGCCCTGGGCCACGCCGTAGCCGCGCTCGATGCTGCCGTCGTCGACCACGTAGCGCTGGTCGCACTCGATTCGAATTCGGGCGGTGTCGTTGCTGCGGTCGCCCACGGCTTCGCCGTCAAACCAGTACGCAAGGTTCCAGGCAAAAGGCCCTGTGGGAATAAGCTGCGGGCGGTTGAGCGCCAAATTGAAGGGGGTCGCCACGTTGTGCAGCAGGTTCGACACGACCGGAACCGTTAGGCGGCTCTGCAGCACACTGCCACTAGCGTCCGTCCAACTCAACTTGCCGAGGTTGAGCTGCCATCCGCCCACCGGAACGATGCCGTTGCGTCGGTAGGGCGTGCGTACCGAATCGCGCTCGAGCAGTACCCGGTTGTAGTGAAACCACGGAACCTCGCGGTAGACGTTGAGCAGTCGGGCCGGAGGCGCAATCCACGTCGGGTCAAACAAGGCGGAATCGCCCAAGCCCTGCGTGGCGCTGAGCTCGAGGTAGTCCACCAAAAACACATCAAAGGCGCCTGAAGGGGCTCCGTGACGGCCGATGCGCACTCTGGTCGCCGAGGATCCGTTGGCCGGAACCGCGAACGTGTAGGCCTTCCAGCGGTCGTCGGCAAGTCCGCCTCGGATTCCGCCCATGCGAACCCACGCGGTGTCGGTGCTGCTCCAGGCGTGCACCACCAGGCTGTCACTGGACTCGCACGGGTCGCCAAAGCCGCCCTGCTGCACGCGAAACCCGAGCACCGCCCCCGACGGGGCCGCAAACCACGGGCTGTACAGCGCGTCGCCCAGCGTGTCTGTGGACAAAACTCCTGGTCGGTAGGGCGCGCCACTGCCCGAAATTCCGTCAAATACGGCGACTCCGAGGCTCAAGGGCTTGCGCGCCATGGTTTGGGACACCTGCACTCCGCGCGAGGTCCACCCCGAGGGAATTCGGTGGTCGAAGCCCGCACTCAACGGCAGGCTTAACGTATCTGAAAACGTTTTAAACGACTGAAACGTGTGCGTCGCCGCCCCACCCCAAGGCACCAAGGCCTGCTCGACGGGCTGGGCCGATGCCGCAGTCGCCGCCAGCCAAAGGCCCACAAACCAAGCTCTTACTTGAGCCATACGCGAACTTTAGCCTGGGCAGGAAGCGCGGGCGCGCCGTTGGAGTTCACCGGGCTCTGGGACTGAATAACTGCAGAGGTCGTATCGCCTTCCATCCACTGGATTCCGAGACCCGAAAGCTGCAGCAGCGCCTTGGCCTCGCCGTAGCTCAGACCGGTCACGTCGGGCACGGCTTGCGTTAGGTCGCCGCTTCGCATGCCCACGCGCAGCGTGAGTCCGGCGCCCTTGCGAACGCGGCTGCCTGCTTCAAGGGGGCGTCCGTTGTATTCCACTTCCAAAACCAAACCGTCGGTTACATCAGGAACGTACTGAATGTCTGAAACGTACAATCCGCGCGAACGAAGGTCGAGTTCGGCACGCGCCAATGTGCGCTCTTTAATGGCCGGCAGGCGCACCAATTCGGGCCGCGACCGGTTGATCGTAAGCATTACTTGGCGGCCGGCCTTCACGACGGCTCCGGCGACCGGGTACTGCTGGTACACCTCGCGGGGGCGCAGCTCGCGGCGGTACATGGCGGAATCCAGTAAAACACCTTCCAACTCAAGTTCCGCAAGCGCAGACTGCGCGTCCTCCAAACTCATTCCGCTCAAATCCGGAACCGTTTGCACCTCGCCAAACCCCGTTACCCATTTAAGAATGGATTGGGCCGACATGCCCAAAACGATAAAAAACAGCAGCGCCAGCACCGCGTTGACCGCGAAGGTCTTGCTTTTAAGAAACAGCCACAGATTGCCCATTGGCACAAAGGTAGTCCGAGGCATCTATCTTTGGCCCATGCGTCCCCTTGTTGCCGTAGCCATGGGCGGCTACTCTAGTGAATTCGGCATCTCGCTTCTGAGCGGAAGCCACGTATTTGACGTCCTCGACCCCGTGCGCTACGACCCCGTGCGCCTCGAACTGCACCCCGGCGACGGATGGAAGGCGTTTGACGCCTCAGGCCTGCCCCTGCGCTTCAGCGACCGCACCTGGACGATCATTGACGTCGACGGGGCCGAGCGGCGCATCGACGCCATTCTCAACCTCATCCACGGCCACCCGGGCGAAGACGGCACCCTCGCCATGGCCTGGGAGCAAGCCGGAATCCCCTACTCGAGCTGCAGTCCCGCCGCCTCGGCGCTCACCTTTCACAAGCTGTGGACCAACGCCGTGGCCCAGCGCTTGGGCGTTCGAGTGATGCCGTCGGTTCACCTTCGGCGCGGAGCCGACGAGTCGGCCGTCCACGACTTCTTGGCCACCCAGACCTACCCCCTCTTTGTCAAACCATGCCGCAGCGGTTCCAGCTACGGCGTCACCCGCATCACCGCGGCCCACGAATGGCCCGAAGCCCGTGACTTTGCGTGGCACGAAGACGACGAACTCGTCGTCGAACAGGGCGTCGTCGGAACCGAACTGGGCTGCGGCGCCTTTGTCGCCCCAGATGGGATCCGCATCCTCGGCATCACCGAAATCGTTCCCAAAAAGGCCTTTTTTGACTTCGAAGCCAAGT
>JBIPMA010000234.1:0-4287 GCA_044369335.1 Schleiferiaceae bacterium
GAAGGCATGGCGCGACTCGCGGGGCGGTCCTCGTCAGGGGTCTTCCATCTGAAGCAGGCCATGGGTGGCGGTAAGACGCACCTCCTCGTGGGCTTCGGCCTGCTCGCGCGCAATCCGGCGCTGCGGAAGAAGGTCATTCCGCACGTCAGCTACATCGATGCGTTCGGAAACTCGCGCGTCGCCGCATTCAACGGACGCAATCACCCGAACGAGTTTTTCTGGGGCGAGATCGCCAAGCAGCTCGGTAAGGGCGAAGCCTTTGCTCAGTTCTGGAACGCCGGACCGAAGGCGCCGTCGGAGTCCGATTGGCTCAAACTCTTCGAGTCGGCCGAGCCAACGCTCATCCTGCTCGACGAGCTCCCCCCGTACTTCCACTACTACGCGACGCAGCAGGTTGGACAGGGCACGATCGCCGATGTCGCTACGCGTGCGTTCGCGAACATGCTTTCGGCGGCGGGAAAGAAGGCAAATGTTTGCGTGGTCGTGAGCGACCTCGCCGCCGCGTACGACACGGGTACCAGCCTGATCAACAAGGCGCTCGAGGATGCGCGCTCCGAGACAGGACGCCAGGAAAAGACGATCACGCCCGTCGACCTCGCCAAGAACGAGATCTACGACATCCTCCGTAAGCGGCTCTTCAAGTCAACGGCCACCAAGTCGGAGGTCGATGAGGTCGCCGTGGTGTTCGGCGAAGCCCTGCAGGAGGCGACCAAGGCCAAGGTCGCAAGCCGTGGCGCAGAAGCGCTTGCAGAGGAAGTTGCCAGCACCTATCCGTTCCATCCGCGCTTGAAGAATCTGATTGCACTCTTCAAAGAGAACGAGAAGTTCAAGCAGACTCGTGGCCTGATGGAGCTCGCCTCGCGGCTGCTTCGCTCGGTGTGGGAACGCAAGGATGACGACGTCTACCTGATCGGCGCCCAGCACTTTGATCTGTCCATCGCGGACGTGCGTGACAAGCTCACCGACATCTCGGAAATGCGGGACGTGGTGTCAAAGGACCTGTGGGATGACAACGGCGCCGCGCATGCCCAGGTGCTGGACGCCCAGCGAGCGTCGGACGCGGCATCGCAGGTCGGCACGCTGCTACTGACTGCGAGCCTCTCGACTGCAGTGAACGCCGTGAAGGGCGTCACCAAGGAGGACTTGGTCGAGTGCCTGATTGCCCCTCACCGGAAGCCATCCGAGTTTCTCGAGGCCTTCGAGCAGCTTGAAGGCGAGGCCTGGTACCTCCACCATTCGACCGACGGCAAGTTCTACTTCGATCGGCAGGAGAACCTTACCAAGCTCCTCAAGGACCTCGCGGACAAGGCGCCGCAGAACAAGATTGAGGAGCTGATCTCGAAGCGCCTCACCGAGATGTACAAGCCGACCCGAAAGGTGGCATACGACGCGGTGCTGCCGTTGCCGAAGATCGATGAGGTGGCCGACCATGTCCGCAAGGGTCGCGTGCTGCTCATCGTGACGCCCGATTCGAAGCTGCCACCAGAAGCGGTGCGGAAGCTGTTCGACGAGATCACCCAGAAGAACAACCTTTGCGTACTGACGGGCGACAAGACTGCCATGGCCAGTTTGGAGAAGTCTGCCCGGCAGCTGTTCGCCGCACTGCAGGCGGACACCCGCATCTCAAAGGGCCATCCCCAGCGGGATGAATTGCAGGGCAAGCAGGAGTCCTACCAGCAGGACTTTCAGTCGACCGTGCTCTCGATCTTCAACCGGGTGGTCTTCCCGATTCAGCCGAAGGGGCAGCCGGCGAAGCTCGAGTCCAAGCCGCTCGATCTGACCCGTGATCCCGGCAAGCCGTTCGATGGTGAAGCACAGGTTGAGAAGACGCTGGTCTCGAATCCGACGAAGCTCTTCATTGATCCGGAGGCCGATGCTGATTCCATCCGCATCAAGGCCCAGGATCTGCTCTGGCCGGCCAACGCATCGGATGTCCGCTGGAGCGACGCCCTTGACCAGGCCGAGTGCGCGCCGGGCATGCCGTGGATGCCACCCAAGGGACTTGAGCGTGTCAAGGCGATCGCTTGCAACAAGGGGGTTTGGGAGGACTTGGGCAACGGCTACGTCACGAAGTCGCCAGCCAAGAAGAAGACCACTGTGCAGGTCGTCGCCGAGGGCGAGCCCGACGACGACGGTAACGTTCGCTTGCGCGTGAACGCGCAGAACGCCGGTGCCGCCCCAAAGATCCACTATGCAGTCGATGGCAAGGTGACCGATCGCAGCCCGGTTCTCGATGATGTCTCATTCACCACCAAGGCGATGCACGTGCACTTCCTTGCGGTGGATCCGAGCGGCAAGTTCGAAACCGGTGACCCGGTGTCGTGGAAGAATCGCCTTGTGGTCCGTAACGAGCTCATCGAGGACGGCGCCGGGCGACGAGTGCGAATTTATGTCGCGCCCAAGGCCGACAAGGTGCGCTTTTCGCTTGACGGTCGTGAGCCCCGAGATGGCACGGAGTACACCGAGCCGATCGTGATCGGGAATGGAGAAGCTCGCGTGCTCGTGTACGCGGAATCGGCCGGCGTTGAGGCGAAGGCGAACTTCGATTTCCCTGCGAAGGGATCGAAGGGCGTCCAGATCAACCCCGCAAGACCTGCGATCGCGACCAAGTCGAAGGGCATGCACAAGCTTGATTCGCGCGGTAACGCCTTTGGCGCCGTGGAAGTTGCGAAGGCTCATGGCATCCGATTTGAGTCACTCAACATCGTGGTCGGCTCTGGCGCCGCAAGCGCGAACGTGACCGTGACGGAGATGCCGATCACTGGCGATTACCTTGAGAAGGTCCTGGTCGCGGTGACTGAGGCGTTCCCGCCGGACGCGCCGATCACGCTCTCCTTCAAGAAGGCGCACTTCAACACGGGCCACGATCTGGAGCAGTTCGCATCCAAGTTCAACATCGAGCTCCAGCCGGGCGAGGTGACGCAGTGACCGAGCCGAAGAGCGCCACGGTGGATTTCGGCGCACCTGATGCGTTTGGGGCCCACGTATTCCGTGTTGAGGTACCCGTGGGCCGCACGGATCCCGTCGCAATTGTCGAGGATTTCGGCTTCAAGGGAGGCAGCGGCGGCGTGCCCTACGAGGAGTGCCGCGTGCGTGTTCCCCGCGCGGCGTGGTCCGCCATCGCCGACCACGCCCGCCGCGACTTCAATGAGCGGCTGAAGGCTGCGAAGGCATCAACGGGTCGATGGAAGGCGGGCAAGACGTTGCTCGACCGCCTGCTGGGGAAGGAACTCTGCGTCCTGGCATGGGCGGCAGAGCACGCCACGGTGGAACAGCTGCCGGTGATCTGCAGCAAGTGGGCGGCGCTCCGCCCAGAGGAGCGGTGGTGGCTTTTCTCGGTGACCGCGGCGGAGGCGGGGCTTGCGGATGATTCCATGCGCGGCTGGCGCCGCGCCATCTATCTCGCCCTGAGCGACGGTGAGCGCGTGACGACTGACAAGCGCGTTCGTCGCCGACCGGTTGAGGATGCGGGCCCGTCCCTCTTTGAGGTGAAGCAGTGAGCAAACAGGTCGTTCCGCATTCTCTCGCCAAGGCGCCCGCGCTCATCGAGCGTGCGCTGCCGGTCCAAAAGCTCTCAGCTGAGGTCTTCAAGGAGCGGACCGCGGGACAAGGCCAGACCTTGACCGCGCTCGGCTCCTATTGGAAGGGGCGCAAGCCGCTCATACTGAACAAGGCATGCATCCTCGGCTGCCTCCTTCCGGCAACCGACGACCTTGTGAAGGATCTCGAGATCTTCGAATTGCTGATGGGCATGGATGAGCAATCCATGCGCGTGCGACTCAAGCTGAAGGCGGGAGAGCCGATCCCAGCAACCCCCTACGCAGAGTTGGTCTCTGCCGCCAAGCGCCCCGAGGAACTCGGCGACAAGGTGCACGCGCATATCTGGGAAAAGGTCAACGCGCATCTCGGTACAGCCGCGCATTCGTTCCCCCAGCTTGTCGAGCAGCTGGGCATCATGCGGTTCGGCCACAGGCCGCGTGTCGCGGACACTTTCAGTGGTTCGGGGCAGATTCCGTTCGAGGCGGCTCGCCTCGGCTGCGACGCCTATGCATCGGACCTCAACCCGATCGCATGCATGCTCACCTGGGGCGCCTTCAACATCGTGGGTGGCAGCAAGGCGCAGCGTGCCACGCTTGAACGCGAGCAGAAGGCGCTTGTCGCAGCGGTCGAAGCCGAGATCGATCGTCTTGGCATCGAGACTGACGGCAAGGGCTGGCGTGCCAAAGTGTTCCTGTATTGCGTCGAAGTAGTGTGTCCGAACACGGGTTGGCGAGTCCCGCTGCTGCC
>JBIPMA010000124.1:0-4241 GCA_044369335.1 Schleiferiaceae bacterium
GAGGTCGCCGAGGCCGCCGTGGCGCTGGTGCTCTTCGGCGGTTACGACGCGTCCGGTTTTGGTGACGGACTTGAGGAGGGCCTCGGTGTCAAAGGGCTTGATGGTCGCGAAGTTGATGACTTCGGCAGAGATGCCTTGGGCGGCTAGGGTATTTGAGGCCTCGAGTGCTTCCCAGACGAGGTGGCCAGTGGCAGCGATGGTGAGGTCGGTGCCTTCGACAAGGACGTCGGCCTTGCCGATGACGAAGGGCTTGTCGGCCGGCGTGAAGTTGGCGACTTTGGGGCGTCCGAAGCGCAGGTAGGCCGGGCCGTGGTGGGCCGCCAGGGCGATGGTGGCTGCTTTGGTTTGGTTGTAGTCGGCCGGAACGATGACGGTCATTCCCGGAAGCATTTTCATGAGGCCGATGTCTTCAAGGATTTGGTGCGTCGCACCGTCTTCGCCGAGGGTGAGGCCTGCGTGCGAGGCGCAGATTTTCACGTTTTTGTCTGAGTAGGCTATGCTCTGGCGGATTTGGTCGTAGACCCGTCCGGTCGAGAAGTTGGCGAAGGTTCCGGTGAACGGAATCCAGCCGCCAATCGTGAGGCCCGCGGCCATACCCATCATGTGCGCCTCGGCGATACCCGTTTGAAAGAAGCGCTCGGGGAACTCCTTGGCGAAGGCGTCCATCTTGAGCGAACCGGTGAGGTCAGCGCAGAGGGCGACGACGTGTGGGTTGCTGCGTCCGAGTTCGAGCAGACCGGCTCCGAATCCGCTGCGGGTGTCTTGGCTTCCTTGGTTCGTGTAGGGGTGCATGGGGTGTCTAATTACGGGAGGTTAACGATGGCCGTGGCTCCTGAAGTCACGGTAAACGATTGGCTTTTGCTGTACGCGGTTTGCAGGGCCGCTTTGGGGCGGTAGACCACGGTATAGGTTCCGGGCTGCAGGGCAAAGGCCTGACGGGTTTGGTTGGGGTCGAGCGGAATCACGTACGTCCAGTCGTCGTTCTCGCGCAAGAAGATGGCGCCGATACTGGCGATTTTGAGAGTGAGACTTGCGTTGCCAGGCGCGGGAATGCTCAATTCGGTGGTCTTGCCGCCCTCAACCACTACGGTTTTGTGGTAGCGGGGTAGGGTGAGGATGTCGAGCTCGTAGGTTCCGACCAAGTAGCGCTGCTCGCTGCCCAAGGGCTGCACGTGCACGATTTCGGTCGATCCTGGCTTGCGCACGACGGCGAGGGGGGGAGTTTGGCGGCTGGGCATCCCATACATGTTAAGGCGAAGACCGCCCTGTGCGGCGTTGGCGCCCAGGTGGTTGTGCTTGCCGGCGTGCACACTGCTGACCCCGATGTGAACGGGCGGAACGGTGTAGACGGTTCCGCGGTACGGCACTAAGGGATCGAGGTCAAGCGTGTCGGGTGAACCGAGGTAGTTCATCGTGTGGATGAGGGCCTCTTCAGTTGCGCCGCTGGTGGCGTTGAAGAGGATTACGGGCACGTCGGTCTCAGATGAGACTCCTCGGTGGTCCTGCAGATTGATTTGTGCGGAGGTGTTGTCGAGGGCCTGTGTCATGATGACGTTAAGGGCCTTTCCAAAGGTTTGCTCGTCGCCGGCGTCGAAGTAGGTTCCGATGCAGCCCAAGTCCTTGGCGAAGTTCGCGTCGAGGCCAATCCCAATAACAAAGGGTTTGAGCATGATACCCTTACTCTGAAGGATGGCTGAGGCTGCACAAGGGTCGCCGTCGCAGGCCTCGACGCCGTCGGTGATCAGAATAATAATTTCGCGGCAGTCGTCGCAATCAGGGAAGTCGCCGCCCGCCTTCAGGATGCTGTTGGCAATCGGCGTGGTGCCCATGGGGCGCAGCCCGGCAATGGTTTTTTGGATGCGCGGAATCGAGTTGGGGCTAAACGCCACCTCGAGTCGCGTGTCGTTGCAGTCCTGGGGCGGAACCGGTTTTTGGTGTCCATAGACCCTTAGTGCAAGCTCGAAGTTGGGTTTTTCGATGCGCGCCAAGCTGTCGAGCAGTTCGCGCATTAGGCGCTGGGCGACTTCCATGCGGGTTCCGGTTTGCCATCGGGAATACATGGAGTTCGACGCGTCGAACACGAAGAGGATTCGCGTGAGCGGTTCGGGCTTTTTTTCAGGCGGAGGCAGCACACCCTGCGCCCAAGTCCCGAAGGATCCGGCGAGTAAGAGAAGTGCGAGCAGTCCGCGGCGCAGCATGGATTTAGTAGTCTCCGAGCGTTTCAGGACACTGAGCGAGCGCACGCACCAGTTCGTCGTCGTTGGGGGCCACGCCGTGCCACTTGTGGGTTCCGGCCATAAAGTCCACGCCGTGGCCCATGGCCGTTTTCATGATGATTACGACGGGTTTGCCGTGGCCGGTGCGGGTTCCGGCCTCGCGAAGCGCAGCTCGAACGGCGTCGAGGTCGTTGCCCTGCTCGAGGTGCATGACGTCCCAGCCGAAGGCGGCAAACTTGGCGCCGAGGTCGCCCATAGGAAGCACTTCGTCGGTGCTGCCATCAATTTGCTGTCCGTTGGCGTCTACCGTAGCGATGAGGTTGTCCACTTTTTTGGCACCGGCGTACATGGCGGCTTCCCAAATCTGGCCTTCTTGAAGCTCGCCGTCTCCGTGCAGGGTGTAGACGAGGTGATTGTCTCCGTTGAGCTTTTTGGCTTGGGCAGCGCCCACGGCCACACTCAGACCTTGGCCGAGGGATCCGCTTGCAATGCGCACTCCGGGCAAGCCGTCGTGCGTAGTCGGGTGGCCCTGAAGGCGGGTGTTGATGAGGCGAAAGGTCGAAAGTTCCGAAACGGGGAAGTATCCAGCGCGCGCCAAAGTGCTGTAGAGTACGGGCGAAATGTGGCCGTTGCTCAGAAAGAAGAGGTCCTCGCCGCGTCCGTCCATGGTGAAGGCAGACGGATTGTGGCGCAGCACGTCAAAGTACAAGGCGGTGAAAAACTCGGTACAGCCCATGGATCCGCCGGGGTGGCCCGATTGCGGTTTGTGCACCATGCGCAGGATGTCGCGGCGAATTTGCGAGGGATAGTCGTAGATTGAGGCCATCAGTAGCGGATTTACTGCAAAAGTACGGGTATTGTTCGGCTACCTTTGCGGCCCGAAATCAGAAGTAATTAACGAGTTATGAAGGTTGGAATCGTAGGCCTCCCCAACGTCGGCAAGTCGACGCTGTTTAACTGCTTGAGCAACGCGAAGGCCCATGCGGCCAACTTTCCGTTTTGTACCATTGAGCCCAATGTGGGGACGGTCAACGTACCGGATCCGCGCATTGATGCGCTGGCAGAGATTGTCACACCCGAGCGCGTCGTACCCGCCACCGTCGAGATTGTTGACATTGCGGGCCTCGTGAAGGGCGCCAGCAAGGGCGAGGGGCTAGGCAACCAGTTTTTGGGCAACATCCGCGAATGCAACGCGATTTTGCACGTCCTGCGCTGCTTCGAAAACGACAACATTACCCACGTGGACGGCAGTGTGAATCCGCTCCGCGACAAAGAGACGATTGACTTTGAGCTTCAGCTCAAGGACCTCGAGACGCTTGAAAAGCGTTTGGATCGTGCCCGCAAAGCAGCCAAGGGCGGAGCCCGCGAAGCCGTACGCGAAGTAGATATGGCCGAGCGCCTTAAAAAGCATCTCGAGCAGGGTAAGTCCGTCCGCGGATTTGACCGCACTGATGAAGAAAACGAGTGGATCGCTGACTACCAGCTTCTGACCGACAAGCCTGTGATGTACGTCTGCAACGTCGAAGAGACGTCTGCCAAGACGGGCAATGCCTGGGTCGAAAAGGTGCGCGCCATGGCGGCCGAAGAAGGGGCAGGGGTGCTGCATCTAGCTGCGGCCACCGAGGCCGACATCGCCGAGCTTGAAACCTACGAGGAGCGCCGCATGTTTCTCGACGACCTTGAGCTCGAGGAGCCCGGCGTAAACCGCCTGATTCGCGAGGCCTACAACCTGCTTCAGCTGCATACCTACTTCACAGCAGGGGTCAAAGAGGTGCGTGCGTGGACCATTCCGCGCGGAGCCACCGCGCCGCAGGCCGCCGGGGTCATTCACAGCGACTTTGAGAAGGGCTTCATTCGAGCTGAGGTCATTAGCTACGACGACTACGTGAAGTACCGCTCAGAGGCTGCGTGCCGCGAGGCCGGACGCCTTCGCGTTGAGGGCCGCGAGTACCTCGTGAAGGACGGGGACGTCCTGCACTTCCGTTTTAACGTTTAACTCGGATAGGTACTGCGGTACCAGTATCC
>JBIPMA010000168.1:0-3259 GCA_044369335.1 Schleiferiaceae bacterium
CGTGATCGCAGCGTGAAGCAGTGCGCGGCTTCGGCGTACTAAAGGCTTGTCAAGCTCAGGGATCGCAGCATCAGAGGCAAGTCTGCGGTCGTCGCTCCCTAAGGTCCAGTGTGGGTAGACCATTCGAAAGCGGACTCCTTGGCCTCGTTGGGCAATCATGAGGTCGATGGTGCTGCGAAAGGGTACTCCGCCTTGTGAGTGAATGGCCACCACGGCAGGGCGAAAAAGGTTTATGCCTGATTCAATGTGGCCGTCGAAGGGCAAGTCTGTATCCGTGGAATGGGGGTCGGAATGTGCGGTCGGTACAGGTCGGCCCAGGTGCAGGGTTCCGTGGCGTAGGAGGCCGCGGTTCCGAAGTGCAATGGCAAGCCGAAGTACCCGAGTGGCCATCGATGCCGATGCAAAAAGAAGAGATGAGAGTAGGACGAGCGCCCGCGAAAACCGCCAGTCTAAGGGAAGGAGGGCATAGCCCACCAATAGAGCAAGGGTGGCCAAAAAGCTGCTTGAAAACCAGCGGCGAAGGGTTCCGCGTGTGCCGCCCAGGGCGCTGTGTACGGCAAACCAGGTCACGGTGTAGGCCGGAAGCACGAGCCAGCGGTAGACGATGGGGTATGCGCCGCCCTCGATGTAGCGGTGCGAACGCTCCCAGTAGCTGGTGGCCGACTCGGCTAAGACGTAGCCCAGTACGAGGTCAAATAAAAGCGGGAGTACCACGGCGGCCCAGCGCTGGAACACGGTGGATGTGGCCTTGGCGTAGATTCCGAAGCGAATGAGCGCGCTGAATGCCGCGGCACGGCCCGCGAAGTGGGTGCGGGCAAAGATGTCCATGGCCTCGTGAAACGTTTTGACGTACTTCCAGGTGGCGTGCTTGGTCGACTCGCCCTTGTAGTGAATGATGGGCGAGGTCGCGAGGTAGTGGTTTTGCCAGCCCGCCTTTTGGATGCGGTAGCTCAGGTCGATGTCTTCTCCGTACATGAAGTAGGCTTCGTCAAAGCCGCCGAGCTGGTCAAGGATGGGTTTGCGCACCATCATCCAGGCTCCGCAGTGCACGTCGACTTCGGCGTTTTGGTCCTCGGGGAGGTGGCCCAGGTAATAGCGGGCGAATCGCGGGCTGCGCGGAAACAGACTGCTCAATCCCAGCAGTCGGTAGAGGGCCACGCTCGGGGTGGGAAGGGCGCGTTTGGATTCCGGGAGGAATTCGCCGGTTCCGTCGATCATGCGGCACCCGAGGGATCCGACTTCGGGGTGGTCGGCGAGGTAGGCCAAGGCCGTGGCGAAGTTGTCTTCGGGTACCACGGTGTCGGGGTTGAGGTAGAGCACCACGTCGCCGGTGGCTTCGCGCAGGGCGAGGTTGTTGGCGCGTCCGAATCCGAGGTTGGTGGGGGAGGCGATCCAGCGGACCTCTGGGAACTGCGCGGTGATCCACTCGCCGCTTCCGTCCGTGGACGCGTTGTCGACTACGATGACTTCGACGTCAAGACCCTGCGACGCAGCCTGTACCGAACGCAAGCATTGGTCAAGAAAGGCCTTGACGTTGTAGTTGACAATGAGGACCGACAGGCGCACGGTGTGAAGTTAGCCTTTAATCGTTTGCTCGTAGGGGACGCGCTGCTCGACGGCCCGGCTCAAGGTGCGCTCGTCGGCGTATTCAAGGGCGTCACCAACGGGGAGCCCGCGCGCCATCACCGTCAGGTTGACCCCGAGGGGCTGAAGGCGTCGGTAGAGGTAGAACGCCGTGGTGTCGCCTTCCATGGTCGTGCTCAGCGCAAACAAAACCTCTGTGATTCCTTCGGTCGACACGCGCTCGACAAGGTGGTCGATGCTGAGGTCGCCGGGCCCCATTCCGTCCATGGGTGAAATGAGTCCGCCCAGCACGTGGTAGCGGCCCCGAAAGGCCTGGGTGTTTTCAAGGGCGAGCACGTCGCGGACGTCTTCGACCACGCAAAGCGTCTGTGCATCGCGCCGTCCGTCGGCACATATGCTACAGATTTGGGTATCGCTGAGTGAATGGCACTGGCTACATAAGGTGGTCTGCTCGGCGAGGTTGTGAATCGCATCGGCGAGCTGCAGCATTCGGTCGTCACCCTGCTGGATTAAATGCAGCGCGAGCCGTAGCGCGGACCTTCGTCCAATACCCGGAAGCCGCGCCAATTCGCTCACCGCGCGCTCTAAGGCTGCTGAAGGAAGTTCCATCGTCCAAAAATACGGCATCTTTGTACCGATGATGAACGGACCCTACCTCGTGCTCGCTGTGCTTGCGGGCTACTTCGCACTCCTTGTAGTGGTCGCTGAATGGGCAACTCGCAAATCAGCGGCTGACAACACGCAATTTTTTACGGCGGGCAGGCAGAGTCCCTGGTGGCTGGTGAGTTTTGGAATGATTGGGGCTTCGTTGAGCGGGGTGACCTTTGTATCTGTTCCGGGCTGGGTCGCTACGTCCCAATTCAGCTACCTTCAAATGGTACTGGGTTATGTGGCTGGTTATGCAGTTGTTGCGTTCGTGCTCTTGCCACTTTACTACCGTACGGCCACCACAACGATTTACGGTTACCTCGACCAGCGATTCGGAATTTCAGCGTACCGAACTGGGGCTTGGATTTTTATCGTTTCGCGTTGGGTGGGTTCTTCACTTCGGCTGTTTTTGGTGGCGACCATACTGCATGACCTGGTGGCGAAACCCTTCGGAGTTCCATTTGGAGTGACTGTTTTGGGCGTTTTGGGATTGATATGGTTGTATACCCACCGCGGCGGAATCCGAGCGGTGGTGGTGACCGATACCCTTCAAACCGCAGCAATGCTCGCGGTATTGGTTTGGGCAATTGTAGTAATCATGGGTGAGC
Source organism: Schleiferiaceae bacterium (assembly GCA_044369335.1). Classification (GTDB taxonomy): domain Bacteria; phylum Bacteroidota; class Bacteroidia; order Flavobacteriales; family Schleiferiaceae; genus TMED14. The sequence goes on from JBIPMA010000168.1 coordinate 2,841, forward strand.
TGGGTGTGGAACAACCATGGACCTGGCTGTGGGAACAGCCCGAATCTCAGTGGTTTTTTCCTCAGGCTTCAGATGGGCGAAACTTTTGGAAGCAGTTCCTTGGGGGGATGTTCATCACGATCACGATGACTGGCCTGGATCAAGACATGATGCAAAAGAATCTTACGTGCCGCACACTGCGCGATGCGCAGCTCAACATGATGGTATTCAGCGTGGTGTTGGTTATGGTCAATCTAATGTTTTTGGCCCTAGGTGTGGTGCTCTATCGGTACGCATCTTCGGTCGGAATCGAAACCACAGGCGACGGCCTCTTTGCCGCCGTGGCTATGTCACCGGGTATGCCCCAAGCTGTAGCGGTGCTTTTTGTGCTCGGTTTGGTGGCCGCAGCATATTCTAGTGCAGATTCTGCGCTCACCGCG
>JBIPMA010000125.1:0-4176 GCA_044369335.1 Schleiferiaceae bacterium
ATTCGGCCCCGTTTGCCCGTGACCCAGAGGGCCTGTACCACAGCTTCAGCGCCCGAAAAAACTTCGGTGGGCGTCCAAACAACTACCCCGCCAGGGTAGGTCTGCCTCCACTCATCGGTAAGAGGCGCATAGCTCAGAACGCCATTGCGATCTAGTGCATTCAGTAACCGCACCGAGTGCTGGCAGAGCGCACAGTCACCGTCGTAGAGTACCACCGTACTCCAAGGTTCGACTACGGAAGCTTCACCCACCGCGCTCGTCCCCAAGTACTTGTGACCACGTACACCCCTGGAGCCCATCCCAGTGTCGAGATCGGTGAACCCGCACCAGCGACGAACTGCCCCATGAAGCGTCCGTCAAGACCGTGTACTTGCACGGCTCCGTCGCCACTCACAAAAAACTCCGATGCACCGGGATTGGGCCAAACTACAAGATTGCCCAACCCAACATGCGCTTCGGGTATGCCAATGCGGTTGGTGTCGGCGCTCAAAAAGCGAATTCCGCCTGTAGACACGCCCAAAACCATCTCTGGAATTCCGTCCTGATCCAAATCTTTAATCCATGGAGCGTTGAGGTTGCCGTCGTGCGCCACTTTTGCTGAGGCCACTAAACGCGGGGTCATGATAAATTCCAAGTCTATGCGCAAACTATCCGCTCCAAGGCCCGGCATTGCGCATCCATTGGTCAAAATGCTATTGTTATTGGCTACATCACCAAACGCATGGCTCAGGTACGGAGTCCTATGGGCCGCTAAGTGCACGTCACTGCTCGGTAGGTTTTTACTGAAGCAAAACTCCACCACCAGATTCGACGTGCCGTCGTAATCAAACGCATTTTGAAAGTTGATCAAATTCCATCCCTGACTCAGTACCGCGAGATAGGCAAATGCGACATCGCCATTTGGTCCCATTGCCGAGAGTACGCTATCTGAGGTTTGCCGTACTGTGATGTTAAGTCCTTGGCTGAGGTACGGTGCACTCGGAGTCACACAGTTGACTTTTAGGCCTTGAATACGCGTGGCTCCTGAGATTCCAGCAGCGGCCAGTTCACTTCCGCGAATTAGGTACTGATGGCGTCCTGCGCGCTTACTTCCGCCAAATGGCGTGCCCAACGTGGTGCTTGTCGCAGTTGCTGTGGCGGAATTCACAATTTGCGGGTTCAGTATCGCCGGTTGGTTTATCAGTCCTAACATATTTGGGTAAGTGAGTACTCCAGCATAGGCACTGCCCACCCAGAGCTCCGTACTACCTTGGTTCACAACTACCCTTGGGACTGCACGTCCGCTGTACGTTCGCGCGGTGTCCACATCTACAGACCCAAAGCGCTCTGTGGCAATCACCCACGTGCCGGCATCGTTGCGTACCAAGGCGACTTCTCCGCGTTCGTTACCGACCAGCATGTCGAGGTCTCCGTCTCCATCAACATCAAAAAGCTCAGGACTTGCATTCTGACCTACGTCGTGTGAACCGAGTTGAACTGCGGCTCCACTGAAGTTTGGTCCAAAAAAGCTACCGGTATTCAAAGTGGAATAAACTTTGCCGTCCGCGTGACCTACGACGAGGTCGAGTAGGCCGTCTCCGTTCAAGTCGCCGAGGCAGGGGGCGGTCCAAGTGGGGTTGGGAGGTAAATTGCCCGGAAACGGAATAGGCGTGTGCCGCCACACCGGGTTGGGGGCAGAGCCCACATTAACGTAGTAGCGCAGCCCTAGCCGGCTTCCTAATATTAAATCCTGCAGACCATCTGTATTTAAATCGCCACCGTATGGAACCACATACGATCCCAGCTCAAGCATTTCGCCTTGAAGGAATTGGGTTTGGCTACGCTGCCACAAGGGCGTGGTGATCGAGCCGATGTTGGGGTAAAGCCACACGCAGGAATCGGATTGGGTCACGCGGTCGTTGGGGCTAGCGACGATGTCTTTAATGCCGTCACCGTTGGCGTCAATCAACGAGAACCCGGGAAACCAAAGGTTGACGGGGGTTCCGCTTGACGGCCAGGTGCTGTCTTGGCTTTCCACGTTCGCTACTGCCAAGCTACCGACGTTGTAGCCCGCAACGCCTGTAGCAAACGACACGTCGCCAAGTAGAATGTCCGGAAGGCCGTTGCCGTCGAGGTCGTGAATCAACACAGTGGACCCGACGTGCTTGATGTCCTCGGGTAGTGCAGATGACGCAACTCTTGATCCCGTACACGCGTCAATTTCAAGCGCATTACTAAGTCCTCCTTCTTCCACGTCACCCCAACAAGCGTCAGCCAAGGTGAAATTCAATCCACAGGGGGCGGAATTTTGGTGCCATTCAATTTTGGTTCCTCCCATATCAAACGTAAGCACGTCCAAGTCTCCGTCTTGGTCCACGTCGGTGATAAACGGACGATCAACGCTAATTACCTGTAGGTTGAAGGCCGGATTACCTGGAACATACACGGATCTGAGCTCAGTTTGGTTGCCTAAAGCCCAGCTGAACTGAAGACCGCTCCCGACTCTTGTCCCCTGCCAGACGCCGATTCCGTTGATGACCCAGCCAAAAATATCAGGCACTCCGTCGCAGTTGAAGTCAGCAATATGAACCCATTGTTGGTTCTTCGGGAAGCTGCGGGTCCACTCTGGACGCTCTGCCCACTGGCCACTGACTCGTTCAAACGCGAGCCAGCGTCCTCCTTCGCGGTCAAAGACTACTAGGTCCTCATTCCCGTTGCCGTCCAAATCCGCGTTAAACATTTGCGGGTTATTCAGGCCACCGGAGGTGCCTAGGTTTAGGGGTTGGCCGGTAGAATTTTGTATTCCAGCCAAGTTAGTGGCAAAAAACGACCACCTTACCTGCGAAGCTCCAGAGAATGGCAGAACAGCCCATAGGGTCAGAGTGAGGAGGGTCCGAAGTAGTGCACGCATTTTCCAAAGGTAATTCACCTATATTTGCCGCCTCGTACTAAAGTCACCCACACTATGCAGAATAAAGTGGTAATCCGCCTGTTTGCAGTCGCTTTTGCGCTTGCGGCCCTTTATGAATTGTCCTTTACGTTCATCGCGCAGCGCGTTGAAAAACAGGCGCTTGAGATAGCCGGAAACGATCCTTCTAAGCTGAACCGCGTGCTGGATTCGCTCGCGAGTCAAGAGGTGTACAACCTCGGTGTGGCTTCATTCACCTACAAAGAGGTGAAAGAGAAGGAGATGAATCTAGGCCTCGATCTGCGTGGAGGTATGAACGTAATCCTCGAGGTTTCAGTTCGCGACGTCATCAAAGGACTGGCCGCCAACCCCAACGATTCGACTTTGAACGCCGCACTTGCGGCGGCTGATGCCGAGCAAGAGAACAGTGGCGAGGCCTACATTGACCTCTTCATCAAAGCATTAGACAGCAAGCGTGGCGCAAAGTCGTGGAGTGATCCCGGTCTTTTTGGAACCAAAGACATGTCAGACCGCCTTGGATTCAACGCCACGGACGAAGAGGTTCAAGGAGCCATTCGTTCAGACGTTGAGGCGTCTGTCCAGAACGTGTACACCGTTCTCAAAGCTCGTATTGACCAATTTGGCGTCGTACAGCCCAACCTGCAGCGCCTTGGCAACACAGGACGCATTCTCGTGGAGCTTCCCGGTGTTAAAGATCCAGCCCGCGTACAGCGCCTGCTTCAGTCTACTGCCCGACTCGAATTTTGGCGTGCCGACTACGGCGCAGCTTGGATGCAGTTTATGGTCGACGCAAACGAGCGCCTTCGTGCTGTAGTTCCCGATCCAAATAAGTCAACGACCAAAACTGATGCGCCAAAGGCGATTGACTTGCCCACCGCTCTTGATGCCGACGACGTCACGAGTCCCGAGTCAACCGCGGTAGCTTCAACGGACTCGAGTGCGCTTAAGCACAATCCGTTGCTTAATATTTTTCAACTCAACGTTGACCCTCAGACATTTACTCCGCTCGAAGGTCCGATCATCGGTTTTGCACTTCCGCGCGACACGGGTACGATCAATGCCTACCTCAAGAGTGATGTGGTAAAGACCTTGATTCCTGGTGACAAGCGATACGTGCGCTTCGCGTGGACTCGACCTGATCCCAAAGCAGGAATTACGTTCTTGATTGCCCTGAACGGCAACCGAACCATGGAACCTGAACTCGACGGAGGTGTCATCGTTGACGCGCGCCGCGAATTCGACCAAGGGAACAACCCCATCGTCACCAT
>JBIPMA010000126.1:0-4153 GCA_044369335.1 Schleiferiaceae bacterium
GCGCCTTTTGGGCTTTGCCGTAGTAGGCGTCAAAGTATCCGCTTCGAAGCACAAACGTTCCGAGCAAAATGCGGCGCTGCACTTCGGTTCCGAAGCCCTCAGAACGCGTGCGCTTGTAGAGCTCGTCCAGCGTTTTGGCGCCCTCGGCGCGGAACCCGTAGCGCACCCCGTCAAAGCGCGCGAGGTTGGCGCTGGCCTCGGCGGTGGTGAGGATGTAGTAAATCGGAACCAGTGCGTCCAAGTAGTCAAAGCGCAGAGACTCAACGCGGTGTCCGGCGGCTTTGAGCGCGTCCATGCGGGCCATAAATGCGGCGCGCAGTTCGGAATCCAACGCGGGGTTGTTGAGCACCTCTTGGTAGTAGCCAAAACTGAGCGTTTTGGGGTCGCGCCCTGACGTCATCATGGGCGGAACCGGGCGGTCGCTGCACGTACTGTCAAAAGCATCCGCGCCCGAAATCACCTCAGTGATGCGCGCCAAGTCGTCGGCGCTGCGCGTGAACGGTCCGATTTGGTCGAACGACGAAGCGTAGGCAATCAGGCCGTAGCGTGAAACGCGTCCGTAGGTGGGTTTGGCTCCGTAAATGCCACAAAAGGCGGCGGGCTGGCGAATAGAGCCTCCGGTGTCGCTACCCAAGGCGGCGTGCACCCACCCTGCGGCTACGGCTGCGGCGGAACCTCCCGACGATCCGCCCGGTGTACGGGTCGGGTCAAGCGGGTTGCGGACTGGGCCGTAGACTGAGGTTTCGTTGGACGAGCCCATCGCAAATTCGTCGCAGCTGGCGCGGCCAATAATGATTGCCCCGGCGTCGACGAGGCGCTGTACGGCGGTAGCGGTGTACGGGCTTACAAATCCGCTCAGGATTTTTGAACCGGCCCCAGCAGAATGCCCAGCGTAGACCATGTTGTCCTTGATGACCATAGTCACTCCGTCTAGGGCGCGGCGGTCGCCTTGAGCACGGCGCGCATCGACGGCCGCGGCTTGGGCACGGGCAGAGTCTTCAAAGATCTCCGCGAGCGCATTCAGTGAAGGGTTTTCTGTGGTGGCACAGCGCAGCGATTCCTCAGCCAGCGCCACACAGGTCACTTGGCCGGAATCTAATGCCCGGTGCAGGTCTTCGATCCGATCGAAGGTCATGACAGTTTCTTGCTGTCGTCCTTTGAGTTGTCGTCCTCGTCTTCGCGCATGGCCTTTTTGAACTCCTTGACGCCACCGCCCAATCCCTTCATAAGTTCGGGAATTTTGCGGCCGCCAAACAAGAGCACAACCAAAGCCACGATCAAGACGATTTGCCATGGGCCTACCATGCCCAGAAATACGCTTAGTGCCATAGTTTACCTAGATAAAGGGTAAAGGTACAACCTGGCCGCGCCCTACTTGAGCTTTTCGGCCAAGGCGCGCAGCGTTTTTTTCGGAGACGCGTTCTCGTAAAGGACTTTGTATACGGCTAGGGCAATCGGCATTTTTACTTCGCGCTCCCGCTTTACCTCTCGAATCAGCTTTGCGGCGTAGTAGCCCTCGGCAATCATGCTCATCTCGGCTCGTGCGGCAGATAGGCTGTAGCCCTTGCCAAGAAGCAGTCCCAAGCGCCTGTTGCGACTAAAGGGCGAGTACATCGTGACAAAGAGGTCGCCTGAGTATTCGGTCTGAATGATCTGCCGCTTGATGGGGTGGACGGCGCCAATCACGCGCTTCATTTCGCGAAGCGCATTGCTGACGAGCACCGCTTGAAAGTTATCGCCGTACCCGAGCCCTTGGGCCAGGCCTGCAGCGATGGCATAGATGTTTTTGAGGACGGCGGCGTACTCGGTTCCGTAAATGTCAGCTGTGCAGCGAACCTTGACGTACGAGCCGCGGAGCTTTTCAGCCACCGCATTCGAAAGCTTTTCGTTTTCGCTGGCCACGGTGAGGTACGAAAGGCGCTCCAAAGCAATTTCTTCAGCGTGGCACGGCCCGACAATCGCGCCAAATCGGCTGTAGTCAAGGCCAATGTTGTCGTGCAAGTATTCGCCAATGATTTGGTGCGACCCGGGCTCAATGCCCTTGACGGCCGAGATCACCCACTTCTGGGGCAACAGTTCGCGCAGCGGCTCAATAGCTTCGGCCAAAAAAGCTGAGGGGACGGCTAGGACCAGGATTTCAGCCTGCGAGGCCACGCTCATCAGGTCGTGGTCGACGTAAATTTTGTCGGTTTCAAGTGCGACATCCGACAAATAGTTCGGATTGTGGTGAAATTGGCGAATGTGTGCAGCGACTTCTTCGCGTCGGACCCACCAGCCCACATAGTCCTCGTTCTGCGTAAGCATTTTGACGATCGCGGTGGCCCAGGATCCGCCCCCGAGGACCGCGATTTTTGGATTTTTACCCATCAGCGCTCGTCGTTAGGAATCTGTACAGAAAGTGAACCGGCTTGGCCGAGGAGGGTGATAAAGTGCTCCACTTTAGTGACCACTTCGGCGAGTCCCTCGAAGTCGATCTTCTCAATGTCGTCCCCCGGCGCATGGTAGTCCTCGTGGAGTCCGGTGAAAAAGAATACGGCGGGGATTCCGGCGCTAATGAATGGAGCATGGTCAGAGCGCGCAAAAATTTCGTCGCGAAGATCCCAATAGTTGCCCTCGGCGGGGATGGCCTGAAGCATTTCGCGGAATTCCACCGCCGTGTGCACGCCGTACACGCGCAGGCTGTCAGAACGGTTGAGGCGACCCACCATGTCAAGGTTGACCATGGCTTTGACTTTGCCCATTTCGGGGGGCATCTGTGAAACAAAAGAGCGTGACCCAAGGAGTCCGCTTTCTTCTCCTGTAAATGCCAAAAACGCGAAGTTCACGTGCTCAAATCCTGGCGCGCGCGAAAGTTTTCGGGCGAGCTCAAGCATGGCTGAGGTTCCGCTGGCGTTGTCGTCGGCTCCGTTGTGCACTTGGCCTTCAGCCTCGGGCTTGCGCGACCCCCATGCGCCCCAACCGACGTGGTCGTAGTGCGCTCCGATGACCACTGTTTCGGGCGCACCTCGGTTGATCCAGGCTCCGACGTTGGGCGCGGTAATCGTTTGCGGAATCACTTGGACACCAACGGCCGCGCGGGCGGATTTTTTCGCGTTCTTTTTAAGGCTTTTGCACGCGGCGAGGTCGTGAACTGCGACCACGGGCATTCCGATGGGACGCATGCGGCGCAAGAGGTCCAACTTGGGGCGTCCGTTCACGGGCTGAAGGAGGATGATGGCTTGGGCTCCGTGGGCGCGCGCTGCGTTGATGCGTTCGGTCAACGAGGCGAGCTTGCCCAATTTCTTGGCTTTTTTGGCGGGAATATCCGCGACAATCACCGCGATGCGGCCCTTTTTGGCCTTGGCGACCTCGGCCGGGGTGCCGTAACCGAGCCAGGTAAGGGGGCCTTCGACCTCACGGTTGTCAGACAAAATATGGGGCCAGTAGGCGGAGCGGAGCGCCAGCGGAGCGTCGCCCACTCGAAGGTAGTTTCCGGCTTCGGGCAGGATGCCCTTCTCGGGGATATTCACCATTTGCGTGAACTCGCCCCCGAAGAGTCCGGCGAGCCCCACTTCTTCAAACTGAGCTTGGATGTACTTTGCGGCGCGGTCGCCTTGTTCGGTTCCAGGAAGGCGCCCCCCCATGGCATCGCTCGCGAGTTCGTTGAGATGAAACTCAAGTGAACGCCGGGTTTCAGGGTGTTCTCCTCGGACGAGTTGGGCGGCCGCCGGAAGGGCCGCAATGCTAAAAGCAATAAAAAGGGTGCGCATGGCAGGGTTGTTTAGGCGGGCCACCAGTCAGGGCGGCGGCTCGCAAAGTACCAAAAGACTACGCCCACAGTGACGTAGGCGTCGGCCAAATTAAATATGGGTCTGAAAAATTGAAAATAGGTTCCGCCCCAAATTGGCAACCAGTCGGGCAGGTAGCCCGTCCACAGCGGGAAGTACAGCATGTCGACCACGTTGCCAAGTAGCGGAGCCGCGTAGCCACTGCCCCATTGCGCGACGCCGTCGTAGGCCATCCAGAATTCGTATTCGGGTGACCACGTGAGGCCGCGGTCAAACAGAACCCCGTAGAATAGGCTGTCGATGACGTTGCCGAGGGCTCCGGCAAAAATGAGCGCGAGGGTGGTTAGTACAAACGGATGCGCTCCGCGGCGGGCCAAGCGAATGGC
>JBIPMA010000127.1:0-4122 GCA_044369335.1 Schleiferiaceae bacterium
TCGGGTGATTCACTTCGGAATGATTCCGCGCGCCAACCGCTGCATTTTTGTGCTCAACGAGATTCCGGATTTGCAGGCGCGAAACCAAGTGGCCCTTTTCAACATTTTGCAGGAAGGTGACGTGCAAATTCGCGGATTCAGCATACGCCTACCGCTCGATATTCAGTTTGTGTTTACCGCCAACCCCGAGGACTACACCAACCGGGGGAGCATTGTCACGCCGCTCAAGGACCGCATCGGTGCCCAGATTTTGACGCACTACCCCCAATCGATCGCGGTCGCCCGCAAGATTTCGGCTCAAGAGGCCCGAATCAATCAAGCGCAGGCGAGCCGGGTCTATGTGCCGGATCTGGCCTACAATCTGCTGGAGCAGATCATTTTTGAGGCACGCGAAAGCGAGTACGTCGACCACAAAAGCGGAGTGAGTGCGCGAATGAGTATTTCGATGCTCGAGAGCCTGGTAAGCACTGCGGAACGCCGTGCGTTGATCAACGGCGAGGCAACGACCACCGTGCGTTTGTCGGACTTCATGGGAGTGATTCCGGCGATCACGGGCAAGGTGGAACTCGTGTACGAAGGCGAGCAAGAGGGCGCCGCATTTGTCGCCGAACAGTTGATTGGGGCGGCGATCAAGACGCTTTGGTCGAGCATGTTCCCGAAGATCGAGAAGCTGACCAAAAAGTCGGTGAGCAGCCCCTATGCGGCCACGGTAGATGCCATTTACCAGCAGGGAGGCGTGCTGCTTTACGACGAGTGCGACCAACGCGAGTACGCGTCGTGCTTGAATAAGGTTAAGACGTTGGACGACTTAATCCAAGAGCACCAGCCCAATGTTGAACCCCGCGATTTGCTCTTTCTCAAGGAGTACATGCTTTGGGCGCTTGCCGAGCAGCAGCAGCTGGGCAAGGATCGCCTCCAGAACGGATTCCAGTTCAACGAATTTCTGTAGCACCCGCAAGGGCGGAGTTGGTCGCGCCTCGGGTGCGCGTGCTTGACCTTCGAGGGGCTATTCCTCGAACCGGGACTTGAATCCGCTGCTTCGGCGTCCGTTGCCCTCACCGCCTGTACCAGAACCTGATCCAGATCCAGATCCTGAGCGCTTGCGTCCGCGTCCGCGGTGGCGGTGGCGTCCGGCCTTGCGGTCAGCCTCTTCGCGGCCCTTGGCCTTGAGGTAGCGGTAGCGAAAGATGACAGCTTGGCCAAAGACGCTAAGTCCGGCGTTAAAGGCGACAAGACCAATGGTTCCGACCAAAAAATAGGCCTGCTTGGTGAACTTTAAAACGATGGCTTCGCCGACGATCGAGAGGCCAAGTCCGACGAGAATTAGGCCTGAAACGGCGAATAGGAGCCAGCTACGGCGAAGTTGAACGGTCTGTTTCACAAGGATGAAGCTACAAAAATTCCACAAGATTAAGGTAGCATAATCGGGCTGGGGTCGCCGGACACCGCGTACATGAGTAGGCCGGTGAGCCAGCCTCCGTAGGTTCCGAGGGCATAGCCCAAAACCGCCAAAAGGACGCCCACTGGAGCGAGCGATGGATGAAACGCGGCGGCGGCGACGGGGGCCGAAGCGGCTCCGCCAATGTTGGCTTTGGAACCCACCGCCACAAAAAAGAAGGGGGCCTTGATGAGGCGGGCCACCGCAATCAGAATGGCGACGTGGATCAGCATCCACACGGCGCCCACGCCAATGAGGCCGGGCTGGCTGAGGGCTTCCATGAGGTCCATTTTCATTCCGATGCTGCCCACCAAAATGTAGATGAAGACCGAACCCCAGCGGCTGGCGCCCACGCCTTCGAGCTGTCGGGCCGGAGTCAGCGAGAGCAGCAAACCCACGGTGGTGGCGACGATGACGACCCAAAAGAAGTCGCTGGTGAGGCTGAAGTTGGCCGTGTAGGGGGCGTGTTCGGTGAACCACGGAGCCAAAAAGTCTCCGGCCGCGTGGCTCAGGGCCACTGCACCAAAGGCGATTCCAAGGATTTTCATGGCGTCGGCCAGGGTCGGAATCTTGGACGTGCGGGCAATGAAGTCCTCCATATGGCCCTGAAGTTCTTTGACGGCGCGGTTGTCAGCGCGTAGCCAACGGTCAATGCGGTCGGACTTCGCAGCACCAAAAAGGATGATGGCCATCCACACTTCAGCAACCACAACGTCTACCGTAATCATAGCTGAATAAATGGACTCGTTTGGTTTAAAGACCTCGAACATGGCGGCTTGGTTGGCTCCGCCGCCGATCCAGGATCCGGCGATGGTGGAGAGTCCGCGCCAGACGGCCTCTGGGCCGGCTCCGCCCACGGTCTCAGGAGAAATCCATGAAACAAGAATCAGAGCTAATGGACCACCAAGAATTACACTGCCGGTAGCCGTAAAGAACATAATGAGCGCCTTTGGACCCAAGCCCAGCACCGCTTTGAGGTCGATACTGATGGTGAGCAATACAAGCGACGCGGGGAGCAAGTAGCGCGAGGCGATGAAGTAAATGTTGGTGTCCTTGGGAACCAATCCTGTATTGGTAAGCAACGACGGCACGAAGTAGCACAGCAGCAGTGCCGGAACAATGCTGAAGAATTTCTTAAAACGGGGCTCGCTGGCGGCCCAGAATATTCCGCCGAGGACGGCCATGAGGAGGCCAAAAACGACGGCTTCGTTGGTGATGAGCGCGGTGTGTTCCATGATTGAGGTTCAAATCTAGGGCCTACTTGCCCTTCGCGGCAGGTTTGCTACCTTAACCGCATGAAGAAACTACTCTTGAGCGGGCTAGTCCTCGCTTCGGCCGCCGCTTCGGCTCAGGCTGTGATGACTCCAGAACTTCTTTGGTCGCTCGGCCGCGTGGGCCTTGACGATGCGTCTTCAAGCGGATGGGTTGCTTATGGCGTGACCCGCTACGACCTCGAGGCGAACAAGGGTAACCGCGACCTCTTTGTGGTGCATGCAGCCACGGGCGAAACCCACAGTTTGGCTGCCGATCCGGGTGGTGAATACGGCGCGACCTTTGTCAAAGGAGGAACCCGCGTCGCCTACGTCCACCAAGGCATGCTTAAGTCCCGCGCCATCGACGGCAGCGACGTTCGGGTGCACTTGGATGTTCCGGGCGGAGTCAGTGACGTCAAATTGCGCGAACTGGCCAACGGCCAGTGGATTGTGGCTTTTGTGACACGTGAAAAGCTCGATCAAACACCGTTGGAGCGCCACCCAGAGGCCCCTAAGGCCAACTACGCCGTGTTTGACGACCTGATGTACCGCCACTGGGACAGCTGGACCGACTACCACTACAACCACGTTGCGTTTGCATTAGTTAATCCTGATGCAACTACACTAGCAACGAACTTTAAGGACATTCTTAAGGGCGTGCGCGGACATGCGCCGCTGCCTCCGTTTGGCGGAGCCGAGTCCTTCGACCTCAGCCCCGACGGATCGTTCATCGTGTACTCGGCCAAGCTGAGCACCGGAAAGGAGTTTGCACTGCACACCGACTCCAAGCTTTACCGCTACGACGTGGCAACGGCCACGACGACGGAGCTTCCGGGCCTCGGCGGCTACGACGGGAACCCACGCATCTCGCCCGACGGCAAGACGTTGGCCTTCACGGCGATGCCTACCGACGGCTACGAGTCCGACGTCAACCAGCTCTACCTGCTTGACCTTAGCGTTTCGGGCGCTCAACCCCGCCGCATCGACGTGGCCGGAGAGTACGTCAACGACCTCAAATGGGTGGGCCCCTCGAGCATGGTGCTCAACGTGACCCAAGAGGCCTCGCACCAACTGATTCGCCTCGAGCTCAAGGGTTCGAAGGTGGCGGTGACAGCATTGACTGCGGGCGACTACGACTTTGGCGGATTCGCCTACGCAGGCAAGACGCTCGTCGCCGAGCGCATGGACCAAAACCAAGCGAACGAACTCTACAAGCTGGACGGAAAGGCACCGGTCGCACTGACCCACGCCAACGACGCCGACTACGCGAAGATTGCGCGCGGCAAGGTCGAGAAGCGCTGGATTCCGACCAGTGACGGCAAAAAAATGCTGACGTGGGTAATGTATCCACCCAACTTTGATCCATCCAAGAAGTACCCGGCGCTGCTGTACTGCCAGGGCGGACCGCAGAGTACGGTGAGCGCGTTCTAC
>JBIPMA010000128.1:0-4112 GCA_044369335.1 Schleiferiaceae bacterium
TTCTTTGTCGTCTGAGTCAAACTTGAGGCCGGTCAAAATAATCATGCCCATAAGTACACGCGAACGGAGCTTCTCGTTGGGATTCAAAATGTCTTTCTTGGGACTACTCCCGTCGGAATTGAAGTTTTCTTTGACGTAGACAATGCGGCCGCGGTATTCGGAGCCCACTTTGTATACTTCAACTTGGCCGTCTTTTTCGGCGTTCCACCAGGTTCCTAGAATGGCGTCAGAAGTTTGGCTGAGCCCTGTAATGCTGAGAATTAGTCCAGCACTGAGGCTGAGAAATTTTAAGTGCATGGTATAGGTATCTAGTTACCGGTATGGGCGTCTTTTTTCGCTCTCGCCATTGAGGCGTTCAGCTCGAACCCAATGATGAGTCCAATGGCGTTCACGTAGATCCAAAGTTGGATGATGATGAGGGTTCCGATCGAGCCATAGAGCTGGTTGTAACGGCTGAAGTCAGTGACGTAGATTCCGAAAAGGTACGAGGTCAGCCAGACGAGGACGGTGGCGAGCAAGGCTCCGGGCGAAATAAAACGCCATGGAGCTGAGCGCATCGGGCCGTAGTAAAACAGCAGCGAGATCGCAAACAGCACGAGCCCAAGGAGCACCACCCAACGGGCCAAGGCGGCTATCCAGAGTCCGCTTTCGCCGGGTATCAGCGTGGGGATCCAAACTTCGCCGAGTGCAAGTACGGCGATACCACCGATGAGGAGCAGGGCCAATGCCAAGGTCAGCCAAAACGCCGCGAGGTACTGGGACCAGAATCCGCGCACGTTTAGGTGGTGAATGGTTTGGCCAAAGTTACCGATGAGGGCTAAGGTTCCGTTGGTGGCAAAAAACAGCGCAGCCGATACGGTAATGCCGAGCAGGTCGCCGCGTTTGATAGTCAAAATGTCGGTAATCGTGGAGTAGGCGGCGTCGAAGCTGTTGGGCGGAAGGACGTCGCGCAGCAGGCGAAAGAGTTCGTGTTGGAACCCATCAATCGGGATAAACGGAATGAGGGTAAACACGAAGATGACCCCCGGAAATAGCGCCAAAAAGAAGCTAAAGCTGATGCTAGCCGCACGGCTGGTGACGGCGCCTTGGTAGATGCCTTTCCAGAAAAAGATGGCGACGTCGTAGAGGCTCAGTCCGTCGAATAGCGGGAGCGTGATCGTTTGCGTGCTTCGACGCAGCAGTGCGAGCAAACGTTTCACAACAGGCGGGCTTTGAAGTTAAGGTCGACGGCGGGGGCAGAGTGAGTGAGGGCTCCGACTGAGACAAAGGTCACGCCCGTTTCGGCGTAGGCGCGCAGAGTGTCGCGGGTGATTCCGCCGCTCGCCTCGGTTTCTTTGCGGCCTGCAATGCGTTCGACAGCAGTACGGCACAGATCCGGAGTGAAGTTGTCGAGCATGATGCGCGTGACGGATTCGAGGCCCAGGGATTCTTCGACGTCGGCCATGCTGCGGCATTCGACTTCGATGGCGAGGTTGAGCCCTTGGTCGGCCAAGTAGCGATCGGTGCGGTGGACGGCTTGGGTGATTCCGCCGGCGAGGTCGATGTGGTTGTCCTTGAGCATCACCATGTCGTACAGCCCCATGCGGTGGTTGTGGCCTCCGCCGACGTGCACCGCCCACTTTTCAAGTGCGCGCCAGCCCGGAGTCGTCTTGCGGGTATCTAAAAGCTGGCAGGGCAGGTCAGCAATGAGTGCGGAATAGCTTTGGGTGATCGTAGCCACCCCACTGAGGCGCTGCACGTAGTTCAGAAGGGTACGCTCAGCGCGCAGCAAGGATGGCAGGGGACCCTCGACGTAGGCCACCGCAGTTCCCGGTTCGAGGTGTTCGCCGTCGCGGTGCGCCCAATGAACCCGAAGGTTTGGGTCGACTGCGCGAAGTACGTGTTCGGCTACCTCGCACCCTGCAAACACAAGGGATTCTTTGGCGCGGAGCGTAGCAATTCCTTGACATTCAGGATCGAGGCTGGCCGCTGAAGAGTGGTCGCCAGAAGTAGGGCCACGGCCCAAATCTTCGTCAAGGCTGCGCTGAATGTGGGCAGCGAGCTCGGGTTCGGACAGGTAATCGCGGATCGGCTTCATCTTTGCATCGTCCTTGCGCATCGAGTGCGCGGGGCGGAACCCAAACTTACGCCAGCCATGGAGATCATTCTTTTAGTTGTGGGCCCCACCCAAGTCGACTACGCCAAGGCGGGATTGGCAGACTTTGCGCAGCGCATTGGCCACTACGCCAAGTTTCGAACGGAATCAGTGCGCGACCGTGCCGCCCAGCATGCTTTTTTAAAGCCAGGAGATCTTTTGGTACTGCTCGACGAGCGCGGGAATCACCTCAAGTCCGTTGAACTAGCCCAGCGGCTCCAAAAGTGGATGAATTCGGGTCCAAAACGAATCCTCTTTGCGGTCGGAGATGCCTACGGATTTAGTGCGGAATTCCGCGCCCAAGCGCAGTACGAGCTGGCGCTGAGCAAGATGACGTTTCCGCACGACTTGGTACGCCTGCTTTTTGCCGAGCAGCTCTACCGCGCCCTCACCATTTTGCGCAACGAACCCTACCACCACGAGGGTTGAATTCGTAGGTTTGCCCCGTGCAGTCGGTCCTCACCAAACTCATCGCCCAATGGGACAAGGGGCAGTTCGCCCCGGTCTACGTCGTAGCGGGCGAAGAGCCCTTTTTTGCGCATGCGTTGACCGACTCCCTGCTTGAACGTGCGCTTCCTGAAGCGGACCGCGCATTCAACCAGTCGGTGCTCTACGGGCGCGACGTCGATGCTCGTGCCGTGGAATCCGAAGCCAAGCGCTTCCCAATGATGGCCGAACGGACGGTGGTGGTGGTGCGCGAGGCCCAAGACCTGCGCAACCTCGAGGACCTCGCCGCCTACGTAAAGAATCCCCAGCTACAGACCGTACTGCTCCTTAGCCTTACAGGTAAGGCCTTGGACAAGCGCAAGGCCCTCTACAAATCCCTAAAACCTGGCGAAACCTATTTTCAGTTCGACCGCATTCCCGAATACCAGATTTCCGGAACCGTCGCTGAACTCGCCCGCCAGCGTGGACTGAAAATCAGCGAAAAAGCTGCTTCGGTCCTCGTCGAAAGCCTGGGAGTGGACCTCTCGGCCATCGACCAAGAGCTCGGTAAGTACGCCGTAGTGCTCGGCGAGGGCGGAGAAGTCACCGCCGCAACGGTCGAAAAGTATACTGGTTCGAGTCGCGAATACAACCAGTTCGAACTCTTGCGGGCCCTGGTCGCCCACAACCCCGAGCGCAGCTACATGATCGCCCGAAGCATGATGAAGCACAGCCGTTCGAGCCCCCTGATCTTGGTCATTGCGACGCTCTACGGAACTTTTTTCAAAGCTCTCATTTACCAAGGCATGGGTGCCCAACCCAACCCTAAAACGGCATCCGCACAACTCGGAGTCTCAGAATTCGCCCTCAGAGACATCGCCAAAGCGGCCCAAAACTATTCGGGAGGGCACTTGGCTCGCATCGTGGGTTATCTTCGCGAAGCTGATCGCCAAGCTAAAGGCATGGCGTCACCCAACCTACGTGATTCCGACATCCTCGATGAGCTTCTGTTCAAAATCCTTTACTAAGGCGCTTGCTGCGCTCGCCCTCACTTTGGCCAGCCTTGGCCTCGCTGCTCAAACGGGTGGCCTTCGCGGACTCGTAGTCGACCAGGCCGACCAGTCTCCGCTCAACCTCGCCAAGGTTTCGCTTACCATCTCAGGCAAGTCCCAGGAATCCTACACCAACAACGACGGATTTTACCAGGTGAACGCAATCCCTGTCGGAACCTACAAAGTCACTTTCAGCCGAGCAGGATACGCACCGCAAACCGTTGAAATTAAGGTTTCTGCGGATAAAAATACCTTCACTCGGATCACGATGAAAGAGTCCGTGATCGAGCTCGACGACGTAGTGATTGACGCCCGCAAGCAAGAAAAACAGACCAAGGTTTCGACGGCAGTGGTACAGCTCAACCCCAAGTCCATCGGCACCTTCTCGATCGGTGGCGAACCCGACCTCGTACGCGCACTACAGGTGATGCCGGGTGTAATTACCACGGGTGACCAGGGTGGCCAGCTCTACATCCGCGGTGGCGCCCCCATTCAGAACC
>JBIPMA010000006.1:0-13310 GCA_044369335.1 Schleiferiaceae bacterium
AGCACGGCCACCGACGGCTTTAGGCCTCCGGCGCGGCTCTTGAGGTTCAAAAACTTTTCGGCTCCGAGGTCGGCTCCAAACCCGGCTTCTGTCACCACCCAGTCGGCATAGCCCAGCGCCATTCGCGTGGCAATCAGTGAGTTGGTGCCCTGCGCGATGTTGGCAAAGGGTCCGCCATGTAGAATCGCGGGGTTGCCCTCAAGCGTTTGCACCAGGTTGGGCTTAATGGCGTCGCGCATCAAAATCGCCATGGCATCGGGGGCCTTCAAATCGGCCGCAAACACCGGCTGGCGGTCCCAGGTGTCGCCCACGTAGATGCGTCCGAAGCGTGCGCGCAGGTCGTCGAGGTCGCGGCTCATGCACAAAATCGCCATGACTTCAGAGGCCGCGGTGATGTTGAATCCGCTCTCGCGCGGAACCCCGCCTGCCTTGCCTCCCAATCCAATCACGAGGTTCCGCAGGGCGCGGTCGTTCATGTCCATCACGCGCTTCCACACAATGGTGCGCGGGTCGAGCCCGACGCGGTTCTTGCGCTGCAAGTCGTTGTCAATCAATGCTGCGAGCAGGTTGTTGGCCTTCTCAACCGCGGCAAAATCGCCCGTGAAGTGCAGGTTGATGTCTTCCATCGGAATCACCTGCGAACGGCCGCCCCCGGCGGCTCCGCCCTTGATGCCAAAGACCGGCCCCAGCGAGGGTTCGCGTAGCGCAGCAGCTGCTCGCTCGCCGATGCGGTTGAGGCCGTCGGTCAAGCCCACGGTCACGGTCGTCTTGCCTTCGCCCGCCGGAGTCGGGCTAATCGCCGTCACCAGCACCAACTGCCCTTGGGGCTCGCGAAGCGCCTCGAGCGGAATCTTTGCCTTAGTCTTGCCGTAGGGCTCGAGCAGCTCGGGGTTGAGTCCGAGTCGCGAAGCAATTTCGCCAATGGGTTGGGGCGTGACGGAACGGGCAATGTCTAAGTCAGTCATAGGGCGGGTTGCTGGTTGCTAGTTGCTAGTTTTCTGGCCAAGAGGTGTACGAAGGCCGACATGCCGCGGTGGTAGGGGCCCTCTTCGAGCTCGCGTTCGACCAATTCGGCGACGTTGTAGGTCCATCCGGGGCCGAGTTCAGCCTTCAATTCTTCAACGGTGTAGAGCATGCTAGGTTCTTGCGGACCTCCGGTGCCGTACTCAAGTTGCTTGGGGTGGTAGCCCACGAGCTGCAGCCATCCGCCGGGCTTGAGCGCACCGTGAAGCTGGGCATTGACCCGAGCGCGCAAGGCCGCGGGCAGGTGGCCAAAAATTGAGACTATACCGTCCCAAGCCTCGAGTTCAAAAGCGTAGGTGCTGAGGTCCTCCTGAAGGGTTTGGATCGATACCCCGTGCCGCGCCGCCAATTCTTGCGCGCGCTCAAGACCTACTTCGCTGTAGTCCAGGGCGGTGACGTCGTAGCCCAAGCGAGCGAAGTGCACGGCATTTCGCCCTTGGCCCTCGGCAAGGCAAAGTATGCGGCCCGTACCTGGTGTGCAAAACTGCTCAGCCAAGCTGACATGGGGAGCTTCGCCGTAGGCAAACTCGGCTTCGGCGAATCGTTGGTTCCAGTGTTCCTTCATGGCCTAAAGATCAGCGTTGAACCGCAACCAAAATGTGCAGTTGGTCACCAACCACGCTGTAGATTCCGTTCGCCAAACCCTCGGGCAGCACCCACGCTTCGCCGGCAGTCCAATTGCGGATTTCGGCAACTACCTGGCCTTGGGCATTGACCAGTCGGGCATGGGCAACGTCGCCTCCTCGTAGCGTCAACATTCCGCGGCTCGGATTTGGGCTCATCACGAGCGACTTGGTCGGGTTTTCACCTATTCCGATACCCGAAATTACCACGTTGACTGAGGCGGAATCCACGCTCCCGCAGTCCCGGTAGGCATAGACCCAGGCCGTGAAACTACCGTTGCCGGCGTACGAGTGGTTGAGGGTGTCGGTTGGCAGGCTCGATGCGGTGCTGCCGTCGCCCAAGGTCCAGAAGAGCGAATCCGCGCCCGCACCGGTGAACCATAGCCACGCAGAATCGAGCGATGATCCCCAGTCGGCCCCCGCGGCGACCGCAGGGCAGGGGGTGCGGTTGATGCGGTGTGCAAAAGCGAGGCTGCCGTTGCCTCGGTCTTCAGACCACACGGCGGTGACGTTAAAGCCCGTGGTTCCGCTGAGGTGCACGCGGCCTTTGGACGCGGCGTAGGTGGCCATCGGAATCGTGTCTACCAAGGCCCCCGCGGTATCGAGAAATGCAGCGAGCAAGCGCACTGGGGTTCCGCCATTATTGAAGCCATCGCTGTACACAAACACAGGCTTGCTGTCGACAAACCCCAGTTCACCTTGAGGACTCTGGTCACGCGAGCTAATGTTGAATACGGTGCGGCCCGAAACGCCCCACGGCATCGATCCGTCGCGCAGGTGAAGCTTCTGAATCATGGTGCCCATTTGGCCCTGGCTGGTCGGTGTCACTTCGGCCGCTACGTACATGTGGTGGTCATCGGGGGCGATTCCGAGTGTCAAATTCCGCTCGTACATGTTGGAAAGTGACGAAAAATCCTTCCCGTTCGCCCCCCAGGGTAGGCCGCCCAATGGATTGATTCGCTGAACCTTGCATTGAAGGTCGAGGCCTGAAGCAGCAGCCATTCCGAAGTATGCCGTGTCGCCGCGCTGCGTGAGCGGATAGCGACGAAAGCTGTACACGTACCACCCGTTGGTCAACGCTTTGGGCTGGGGCCAAACGCCCACTCCGGCCGCGGTATAGCGCTGGGCATAGGGTAGGGCAGAGGGCCCAAATCCGGCGCGCACATAGTAAATCACGAGGACGTCTCCGTTGCTGTACTCGAGCATTTCCCCCACGTTCACTTGCCCAGAGCCGGTCGGCGACGGAATCGTAACGGCTGCCGGCCACGCAAAACTTCCGCTCGAGCCAATTTTTCGAAGTTTGGCGCCTCCGCCGTTCGCGTCAATCCATCCGACCATGGCGTCGCCGTTGGCCAATGGAAGCACTTTCACGTCGTATCCCTGGCCAAGGGCTATGCCTGAGGGACTCCATACGTGGTTGCCCGTACTGTCCAGTCGGTGCACGACGGCGTCGGTATTTCCAGTGCCAGTAAATCCAATGTACACGTGCTCTTGCGCGTCCAATCGCATGTCCCACGTCACCGTTGAGGTGCCCATCGATGTGGTCGTGTTGAACTGCATCCCGTTGGTTCCGAGGCGCGGAGCTCCTTGGTCGTTCAGCACCTGCAACCGGGGGCTGTACCCCGTGGTCGTGGGCTGAAACATCGCCACGTACGTTCGGCCGCTGGGGCCGGTAATGGCTTGAAGGTCGTCAGTCGTTCCCGTTCCCACCGGGGTATTGACGGCGGTGTTGGGGTTCCACTGGGCGACTAAGGTTCCGCCTGAAAAGGCAACAATGCTGGCGACGAGGAGCATACGCATAGGGTAGGGGGTCTTTGTTGTATTCACTAAAGGTAGGCCGCATTCGTACCTTAACGGCATGAACAAACCCTTACTCTGCCTGCTTCTGACCCTGCTCGCTGCACCCCTTCGTGCCCAAACCTTTGACGTGCTGGTGTGGGCCGACGAATTCTCGGTCGATGGCCCGCTCGACACGGCCAAGTGGTGGCAGCAGCACCAGCTTCCGAACGGAACCAGCTGGTACAACGGCGAAATCCAGCACTACACCAACCGCGACACCAACGCCTTCGTCCAGGGCGGATCCCTGCACCTCGCCGCCTACAAAGAGACCTTTACCGATCAGGGCCAGACCAAAGAGTACACCTCGGCGCGCCTCAACTCGAAGTTTGCGTTCACCTACGGACGCGTTGAAATTCGCGCCCAGCTGCCTACAGGCGTCGGAACCTGGCCCGCACTCTGGATGCTCGGACAAAACATCACCGAACCCGGCGCCTACTGGCAAACCCAGGGCTTCGGAACCCAACCCTGGCCTCAATGTGGCGAAATCGACATCATGGAGCACTGGGGCCACAACCAGAACTACGTGTCGAGCGCCATCCACAGCCCCTCGAGCTTTGGCGGAACCCAAAACGTCGGCGGACAGTACGTTTTGGGCGCCAGTACCGGCTACCACACCTACAGCATGGAATGGACTCCGAACAGCATCACCTTCGCTGTCGACAGCGTCACGCACTACACCTACGCTCCAACAGTCAAGAATTCAAGCACTTGGCCCTTTGATTTGCCGCAGTTCATCCTCATGAACATCGCCATTCAGCCGAGCATTGACCCCAACTTCACCGCATCTGAAATGCTTGTCGACTACGTGCGAATCTACCAAAGCAGCCTTTCGGTGGCGGAACCGCTGCAGCCTTCTGTTCGCATTTTTCCCAATCCTTCGGGCGGAATCTTCAGCGTGGCCTACCCCGACGGATCCACGTCTGCTCGCCTGCTCAGCACGCAAGGCCAGGTGCTGCGCGTCCTCTCGGTGGGTGAGTCAAACGTGGACCTTTCGGGATGTGCCTCAGGAACCTACATCCTCGAGGTCCTCGCCAACGGGCGTCCCGTCCGGACGTTGGTACAAAAGCTGTAAGCGCAAAAAAACCCGCGACAGACGCAGTCCGGCACGGGTTTGAGGTTGTTGCGCGAATGCCTTACGCTTCGAACTTCAGCTGCACTTCGCCCTCAAGCTTGATTTCGTCACTCACGAGCAAGTCGCCTGCCTCGTTGAGCACGTGAAAGGCAAGTCCAAAGTCTTTGCGGTTGATGCTTCCTGAAAAGCTCAGGCCCGCTTTGGTGTTGCCCCAAGGATCCTTGGCGATTCCTCCTACCTCAACATTCAGTGAAACAGGCTTTTCTACGCCGCGAATGGTCATGGTTCCGTCCACCTTTAGGTCGCTGCCTTGGCGCGTCACTGAAGTTGAGGCAAACGTGAGCTTTGGGTGGTTTTCAGCGTCAAAAAAGTCCGGAGACTTCAGGTGGTTGTCGCGGTCGGCATTTTTGGTGCTGATGCTCGCTACGTCAGCCTCAAACGAGATGGCAAGGTCGTTCAGGTGCTCGTCGCTCGAGGTTACGCTTCCGCTGTAGTCGGCGAAGTGACCGCGAACCTTGGTGATCACCAAGTGGCGTGCGACAAATCCGATTTCGGAGTGGGTGGGGTCAATAGTCCAAGTTGCCATGCAAAGTGTGTTTAAACATTAATGCGGCAAATATAGGACGAAATCCCATACCAATGTTTAAACATTTAAATGTTCGGCGCGCACCGTATGTAAAGGGTAAGAAACGAGAGGCCAGAAGCTAGTAGCCGTGGATGCTAGTTCCGCGCCAATGTCCGGTAGGCCATGGACGCCCCAATGAGCGCCACCGTGAATGTTCCTTCGGCAAACGTGCGCACCAGTAGGGCGAATCCAATCAGCCCCACGATCCACGCCCACCGAAATCCAATTACTCGAACGTACACAATGCCTAGGGCGATCTTGATTCCAGCGTACAGGTTGCGCACCCAAGGAAGCCCTAGGGGGTCAAACCCCAATGCGTGCTTTTCTTCGCCCACAACGATACTAACGAACATGGAGAGCATGAGGAACCCCATGCTCCACAGCCAAAAACTACGGGCCTTGACTATTTGGCCCCCATCCATCTGTCGATACGGGGTTTCAAAATCCAAAGCAGTACGATGGATCCGTAAATGAATACACCAAATACGTACTTAATGAAAAAGAAGTAGGTGTCGCCTCCGTGGTCGCGCAGGGCCACCAAGGATCCAATGCGCACCACGTTAAAGAGCTGAACAACAAACAGTCCGACAAAGGCTTGCACGAGTGAGCGCCAGGTCCAGCCTCCGATTCCGATGACGTATGCGGCGTAGACAATGGCCAAGCGAAGCCCGTTGCAGCCCTCGAGGATGTTGACCATGCGGCCTTCGCGCCCCACATAGCATCCATCTAAGAAGCAGGACCATTCGCAATCGGCGACACCCATGAGGCGCGCCGTTTCATGGCTCAATCGGCTGATCCAGTATGTGACCATGTCAAGGTCTCCGTTGCGCTTGACTACAACCAAGTACAAACTGTAAAGAAAGCTCAGCACAAAAAAGGTCACTAAAAAGCGAATGATGAAGCCCAAAAAGGGCCGATTGCTGCGAATCCAAGTACTTAAAGTTTCCATACTACTAGGTAGATGATTCGAAGGTACGCCCAAAGCAAATGTCGAATGTGCCAAAGTTGCACAACCCACCTCATCGCTTCAACCGGTTTCGGGCGAGAATGCTACCGGCAGCAAGCAAAAGGACTAGGCTGCCATCGAGCGGTACGGGTGGATTGGGTTCCATCACACCTTGGGGTAGGACCACCGGTGATGGGGCTTCAAACATGCCCTCAAAGCTGGCCTTAAAAAGTGATTCGGAACCGTCAACTTGGGCCCATGCGGCCGCAGGAGCCACAGCCAGAGCCGCAGCAATCATCAATGATTTCATAGTAATTAGGATTTAAGAAGGATTTTGTGCGATTCCCAGCCCTTCACGCTGCAAACCCTCAGTATGTACACGCCCTCGGCAAGTTCATGGGGGATGGGGTCGTGGGCGGCGCCAGTGGGGCACAAGACTACTTGGCCGAGCACGTTAAGGACTTCGAGTTGGACTGCATCCGGAACCCAAAGCCATCCAGGCCCAGTGCGCCACGACGTCGGCTGAGCGTCCACGCCACCCAGTCCTTCGGTAAGGAGCGTCCAAGATTGGCATCCGTTAAGTTGGACTGCAGCGGCGCCTTGGTCGAGGCGTACGTGCTGTCCGTCTGCCCCGAGTAGCCACAGTGCCCCGGTGTACCCCACCGCCGAAACCGTAGCAGAGCGCGTAGTATCACTCCACGAAACAAGGGTGAGTGGAGTCTGTGGATTCCAGGACTTGGCCGAGGCATCCACGGTTTTGGTGGCTGCAACCCACTGAATACCCGTTGGGCTTTGGCGTGCCACTGCATCTCGGTCGGAGTCAAAATCAGTCGAAGCACCCTCGCGTGGATCCAAGTACACCACTTCGGTCCAGTTGCGATCCGGAACCGCTAACGTGATTGCCACCCGTGGGCTGGGCGGAGGCGAATTCAAAACTCCGCGCTGCCGCGCAACCATTTGGGCACCAGGACCCTGAGCTCGAACCCAAAATCCCTGCATCGGCGGTATCACGGGACCCAAACTTCCCCCGCTCGGGCTGTAGTAGGTATATCCCCCGAGCCCACCGTTGAGCGCGGGATCCCATGCCGAATACGCCGCATCGACCCCAATGCGCTCGACTTTACTAAAGTCCAGCCCACAAGCAAATGGGTTGCCCAACAGATTCCAGCCGTCCGTCACCGAGGTCGAGTGGACGGTGCTCACAGGGTTGGGAACGTCTGCGTACCCAAGACTCCATTGGGTCCACGGAATCCGCGGTAGCCCACCTCGTACTGAAACCAATCCCGAGCCCTGCACGTAGAATCCCTGGCCTCGGGCGCTGAGCCCTTTGCCCGGGGCGCGGTATTCACCGCTGTCGGCGTTCCACGAATACAGTCCCGAGCTGTCGGCACCCAAAAGGCCGAGCACCCCCTCAGCCAGCGGACTCGACAGCTGCTGCCAGCCCATAGAGGGCCAAAATCGTTCGGCGCGAACACCGCCACCCCCGGCGGCTGCCACGCGCATCTGAGCTTGGCCCGAGGCCCCCGCACGAAGCACAACCTCCCCGTCAACTAAAGCGCGACCGCGCACGTCGAGGGCTCCGCCTGCAAATACTTCGAGCGCAACGCCTGTTGCGACGCGTAGCACATCGCACGTAAAGCCGTGACCAGAATAGGGGGCTGCCACCACAGCGTTGACCCCGGCCACGGGGGCGCCTAGCGACCACATTTGACCGTTCCATATGGTGGGCGCGGACTCCAGTCCGTTGAGGCGCAGATTGTCCCAGCGCCAGGTCCCTGCAGTACTGTAGTTCTGGCTGCTCGTCGTGGGCTGCTCGCGCATGCCCTGGTAGGCTTCGTCGGGCCCGAAACTTCCGCCAAAGTGACTGAACGCAACGGGCGAAAACACCGAAACCAACCGCAGCCATACCGACGAGTGCCCTGCGACTCCAGCCAACGGAGCCGTAAATGGCACGAACACGTCAAATGGCCCCCAACCCGAATCGGGTTGCCAGGCTACAAACCACGTGCTACCTGAATCCACCGAAGCTTGGACCTGCCACCAGCGTGACGAGGTCGACGAACCCCGCAAGGCGCCCGACAACCATACGCTGTCCATACCCGAGGTGTTGGCGTTCATCCACAATCCGCGCGCTCCAGATTCAGTGCCCTGTGGTGCAAAACCCTTTAGCGAAAGCGCCTTACCGGTCCCGAGCCCTTGAACCCAAGATTCCGAAACCCCGAGTCCGCCGACAAGGGCGTAGCCGCTGTCGCACTCTAGGACTGATGCGTCAAATGCCCAGTGGGCAATAGCTTGGCCTGAGGCCGAACGAGCACACAGCACTCCGAGTGCCATGGCCCAAAAAGAAAAGGTGTTCATGCTTGCTCCGATTTAGAGGGGCAAGCTGCGACGCCCTACGAGGTGCAGTCGTCCGGTAAACGTAAGTAAACGGCTAGGACTTCGAGAGTACCACCCGAACTTGGGCCACGACAACGTCGCCCTGTTCGGCTTTGAGCCAGTACATACCTGCAGGCAAGTGTGTAACCTCCCAAGCGAATTGACGCTGGCTAGAATTAAGATTTTTGGCGTCCACCCGGCGGCCAAGCATATCGTACAAGCTCAGTGAAACGGGTGTGGTTCCACTCAACTCCAACTGGCCACGAAGCGTGCCCTGTACGGGATTTGGGTACACCACAAGGGGAGAACCGCCCAACATAAATGCCCAGCTCGCCGCGGAAAGCAACAGAACTAAAGCAAAAGAGGCCAAGCGTTTCATTACCAACAAACCTACAAAAAATTAAAAAGCGGCGGGATCTTCTGCCTGCGGGTACTCCTGAAACACAAAGCGAACGTTGCCTTTGCTGTGTATTTCGTATACCCATCCGGGCTCAAGGCCGGCAGCTACCGAAGCCTCACCAAGGGCATCGTAGGCGCGCATAATGCCAACGTACATTCCGAGCATAGTCGAATACGGGAAGTCAATCCACAGCGCACGGCCTGCGGGAATCCGTTCGGTGCGCATCTTGCCGAAATCTAGTGTTCCAAGGTCGTCGTCGCTGTTGCCCACGACGATTCCGACAAAAGAAAGAAGCGAATCGGGTGCAACTTCCTCGGGATTTGAATAGTACACACCAACAAGTGAGTCGGTGGACAAGCCTAATGAATCCCCAGTCGCGACTACGCGCTCGTACACCGGACCGATTTTCTCAAACGGGCCCATGTGGTCATAGCCCACCACAACGTACCCGCCTTGAGGCGAGTCGTTGACTGTCAACGATTTAAATGCGCCGAGCCAGGCTAAAAGCGCCACTACGACCAGCGCAATGCTGGCAACGATCCAAATGAGTTTGCGAACCATACTGCAAAAGTACGCTGACGCAGACACATACGATGCTGGCACATGCAACGTTATCGTTCGCAGCGAACCAATGCAACCTTTCCCCGGGTTGCAGCATCTTAAGGACACAAAACCTATACGCGACGATGGCTACCGCACTTCGATTTGGCCTCATATTCTCACTAATGCAATTTGTTTGGATTATTGTGGAATACCTAGTGGGCCTGCATACCACGTACATCAATCTGCATTCGCTGTACACGAACATTATCCTAGTTCCCTCGGTGGCCATAATGATTTGGGGCCTCTTCGCCCGTAAGGCGGAACTCGGAGGCGAACTCACCTACCTCCAAGCCTTGGGACAGGGACTTGGTGTCGGCGCCACGGTGGGGATTCTTTCGGTCGGAATCCAGTACCTCTTTTTCACCTACATCAACCCAAACTTTTTTTCAGACTTTATTCGCTACGCCGTCGACAACCAACTTGCGACCTTCGAAACGGCGGAAGCCTATTTCAACTTCACCAACTATGCCGTACAAGCTGCGGTATTTGCTCCGATTGCCGGCCTCGCGACCAATGCCATCGCGGGTCTTTTTCTCAAAACGAGCTGGCGTTAATTGGGCTTTTCCTGGGGAACAGGGACTACCTTTAACGCATGTTTTCATTCTTTCGCAAAAAGTCCGAACTGGACCGCCTCAACGAGCAGTACACGCAGCTTCTCGAGGAATCATTCAAGCTTTCAACGACCGACCGCCGCGCCTCTGACCTGAAGCGTGCCGAGGCCGAAGCCCTTGTTCCGCGCATCGAGGAACTAAGAGCCCAAGCGAAATGAGCGCTCGCGACTTGCGTGGCGCCCGCGTCACCGTCTACTGTGCTGGATCGGCGCGCGTCGCCCAAGATTACGTGGACGGAGCCTCTGAGCTCGCCCAAACCCTCGTCGATGCAGGTGCCGTCCTTGTGTTTGGCGGAGGTAAAACAGGTCTTATGGGCCACATCGCCACCGAAGTCATTCAGCGCGGCGGCAAGGCTTCGGGCGTGATGCCCCAGTTCCTCAAAGACATTGAGATGGACCATCCACTGGTCGACGACTTCACCTTCGTTCAGACAATGGCCGAGCGCAAGGCTGGCTTACTCGCGCACACTGAGGGCTTGATTGCCCTTCCGGGCGGATGTGGAACGCTTGAAGAACTCGCTGAAGCCATTACCCTTAAGCGCCTCGGTCAGTACCTCAAACCCGTGGTTATCGTGAATCAAAACGGATTCTACGATGACCTACTGCGCCAACTAAAGCGCATGGTAGACGAAGAGTTCATGAATCCCGAGCACCTGGATCTATGGACCGTCGTCGACCATCCCCGTGATGCCGTTGCAGCGATCGAGGCGACTCCTGACTTAAGCCCCGACATCTTACACCGCGCAGCTGTAAAAGCCTAATAAATACTTATTCGGTAAATTAATGCTCCGATAATTTTGGCTTTGGCGCGAAGTCCCTACTTTTGCTCCTCTAAGACATTTTTTCAACTGTTTAACCAACCTCGCAAAAACCCATGAAAAAGGTTCTCGCTCTGTGCTTTGTCGCAGGGATTCTGTTCACTCAACCCGTTCTGGCTCAGGACGCTACCGAAGCTGCTGCTACCGAGCAAGTAGCTGCTACTGATACGAACGCAGCTGCTGCCGATACAACTGCTACCGCTGCTGTTGAAGAGACGGCCCCCGTCGTTGACGAAGAAAAGAGCTTCACGCAAGTACTCAAAGAGAAGTTTATCGAAGGTGATCCTTTGTGGATGGCCCCAGTTCTTTTGACGCTGATCTTGGGACTTGCGATCGCGATTGAGCGCGTTTTGTACCTCGGCATGTCGAACAACAACAGCGAAAAGCTTTTGAAGGACGTAGAAGAAGCGCTGAAGAGTGGTGGTAAGGCTGCAGCCCTTGAGGTGTGCCGTAACGCACGTGGTCCGGTTGCATCAATCTTCTACCAGGGCCTTGAGAAAATGGATGAAGGCATCGATATGGTCGACAAAGCAATTGTAAGCCTTGGTTCAGTTGAAAACGGCAAGCTTGAGCGCGGCGTTTCTTGGATTTCATTGTTCATTGCACTTGCACCAATGCTCGGTTTTATGGGAACCGTAATCGGTATGATTCAGGCGTTTGACGCCATCGAAGCCGCTGGTGACATTAGCCCATCACTGGTAGCAGGTGGTATCAAGGTAGCCCTTTTGACTACGGTATTTGGTCTAATCGCTGCAATGATTCTTCAAATCTTCTTCAACCTTATCGTCGCAATGATCGATAACTTGGTGAATAAGATGGAAGATGCCTCAATCACCTTCCTCGACATTGTCGCTGCTCACCTGAAAAAGTAAGATTCAGTCATGACATTTGATAAATTGAGCCGACTATTGGCATATGCCCTTGGCGGCATAGGTCTGGTCTTCACGTTGCTCATCTTCTTTGGGGGCGATGATGCGCTTGAAGGCAATGTAGGGGCTTCCATCTGGGTCTCTATTGGGATGTTTTTCCTTGCAATTGGACTCGCCGTTTTTAGCGCAGTTCGTGGAATGATCATTAATCCTGCTTCTTTGAAGGGTTCAGCGATTGGTTTCGGTGCCTTGGTCGCGGTACTCCTTGTGAGCTATTTAATGTCTTCTGGGTCTGACTACGAGTCGTACAAGAACATTTCTGAAAGTGGATCTCGTTGGGTTTCGACCGGCTTGAATGCCACGTACATCATGTCACTACTTTCTATTGTGGCAGTGCTTCTTTCTTCGGTAAGTCGCTTGCGCAAATAAGGCAAGTTATGGCCAGTAAAAAACGCGCTGTTCCAGAAATCAACGCAGGGTCGATGGCCGATATCGCCTTTCTGCTTTTGATCTTCTTCTTGGTGACTACCACCATGGACGTAGATAAAGGCCTTCTGGTGAAGCTTCCGCCTTGGACGGATCAAGTTACTGATCCCCCTCAGGACATCAAAGAGAAGAACATTTTTGTAGTGCTTGTGAATGCTCAAGATCAACTCTTGATTGAGTCTGAGTATGCTACGCTTGAAGATGTTCGTCGTTTGGCTAAAGAGTTCATTGATAACAATGGTGACGGTTCGTGCGAGGATTGCCGTGGCTTGCGTGATCAAGCATCTTCTGACAATCCAAACAAAGCCGTTATTTCACTTCAAAATGACCGTGGGACGAGTTACAACATGTTTGTAAAAGTTCGAAACGAGCTATTGGGTGCTTATTCAGAGCTACGCAACGAACTTGCCACGCGCAAGTACGGACGCGACTATGAGTCACTCAGCGAAAGTGATAAAGAAGAAGTAAATGCGGTATATCCACAGTTTATTTCTGAAGCTGAACCCGTTGAAGTTGGAGGATAATGGCAAAGATTAAAAAGAAAAAAAAGGTTGAGTTACCGCCCTTGTCGACGGCATCACTTCCAGACATTGTATTCATGCTGCTGTTCTTCTTCATGGTAACTACAACAATGCGTGAAGTAACGTTGCTGGTTAAGGTGAAAAAGCCACAGGCGACTGAGATTCAAAAACTCGAGCGCAAGGATCTAACTACATACATTTATGTGGGTGCACCTAAAAGTGCCGACTTGGGTACAGAGCCTCGAATTCAATTGGCTGATCAGCTCGCATCTGTGGGTGAAGTCCAGCAATGGGTAATCCTTCAGCGTGAATCGATTAATGAAGCTGAGCGCACGAAGTTTACCGTGTCTATCAAGGCCGACGTCGATGCAAAGATGGGTTTGATTAGCGACATCAAGCAGGAGCTCCGCAAGGCGCAGGCCCTCAAGCTGTCGTACTCAGCAAACCCAGCTGCATCTGCCGAAGAACTTTACAAGGCGTACTAAAGGCCAGGTATTTT
>JBIPMA010000129.1:0-4104 GCA_044369335.1 Schleiferiaceae bacterium
GCCACGCGGGCGGCAACCACCTGTACCTCGACCGATTCAGGGTGATCCCGGCGGCCGCCCCCGCGCCCGTCGCCGACTTCGTCGCCTCCGACAGCGCCTGTGTGAGCAAGCCGGTTCCGTTCTATGCGGCGGGCTTGCCGGCACCGGGCAGCTTCGCTAGCCCGGGCACCTCAGGCTCGGGCACTTCGGGCGCCCTCGGCGTCACCTACGCGTGGTCGTTCCCGGGGGGAGTTCCTTCGGTGAGCTCGCTGGCAAACCCCACGGTGACCTACGCCACCCCAGGAGCCAAAACCGCAACCTTGGTGGTCACCACCGCGGCCGGAAGCTCCAGCATCAGTAAAGCGGTTCAGATCGCGGCCGCGGTAGTTCCGACCGTAACTATTGCCAACCAAAGCGGAAACGTCTGCGCCAACAGCCCCGCTACCTTTGTCGCCACTGCGGTCAACGGAGGCGCCGCCCCGCGCTACCAGTGGACGGTCAATGGGGTTCCGCGCGGATTCAACAGCCCCAACTTTACCGTGAGCACCCTGCAAAACGGAGACGTCGTGCGCTGCGAACTCTACAGTTCTGAAGAATGCCCGAGTGCGGCCAAGGTGACTTCGACGGGAATCACGGTGACGGTGCTTCCTCTTCCGGTGGCGAACGCGGGCAGCTACGCGGCAGAATGCGTTGGCGCGGCTCCGATTGCCCTAGTTGGAACTCCTGCGGGTGGTGTGTGGTCCGGAACCGGCGTAGTCGGCAGCACCTTTAACCCCACGGGTCTCGGCCCCGGAACCTACGAAGTGACCTACGCCTTCACCAACGCGGCGGGCTGCACAGGCACGGCCACGGCGAATATCCAGCTCGCTCCGTCTCCGAACGTGTTCTTGAACTTCAACACCGACGTGCTTTGCGTGAGCGACCCCGCGATCAACCCCGGTGGCGGCTATCCTTCTGGCGGAACCTACCTGATCAACGGCAGCACCACGACCAGCATCAACCCCGCCAACTTGGGCGTGGGCAGCTACGGTCTGACCTACCGCTACAGCAACGGACTCTGCCTTGTGGAGCGCGTCGACAGCTTCCATGTAGTGGCGGCTCCGCCGGCACCCACGATCCACGACTGGAACGGCGATTCACTCTACTGCCCCCAAACGGCGCTCAACCCGCGCTGGACGGTGCAGTGGCTCGACGCCAACCAAAACCCCATCTCCGGGGCTACGGGCTCGAGCTTCATCGCTCCGACCACCGGAACCTACTACGTCCGACTCCGCGCCGGCAACAGTTGTACGGCCACCAGCGGACCGTCGATCGTGATGAGCACCAGCGAGTTCCGTTTGCGCGGAATCCAGGTCCAGCCCAACCCGAGCGCGGGCCGCTTCGAGGTCACGTGGACTTCAGCGGGCGGAACCCCTTGGACTGCCGAGCTGCGCAGCCTGGACGGTTCCCTTCTGGGCACCTACGAGGGCAGCGACGCGTCCTTCGCTCTGGACCTCGGCCACCTGCCCCAAGGCGTGTACGCCCTGCGGGTTGAGCAGAACGGCCGCAGCGCCACCCAGCAGCTCGTGCGCTTGTAAGTTTTTTGAAATCCGGTTATACCCTGATAAAGGCCAGGGATCCTTTGAGGGTTCCAGGCTTTTTGATGGGATGAAAAAAGTAAAATCCGGTTGATCCCGAACATCTGCGGCACAAAAAAACCCGCCGAGGCGGGTTTTGATTCGGGTTTAACCGGATTTTACTTTTTACAGCGACACCGTGTGAAGGAGGCTCTCGAACAGGGCCACTCCGTCGGTGTTCAAGAGGTTGGCGTCGGCGGCCCGCTCGGGGTGGGGCATCATGCCCATCACGTTGCGCGCCTCGTTGCAAACTCCGGCGATGTTTTGCACCGAACCGTTGGGGTTGGCCTCGGGTGTGATGGCTCCGTCGGCCTCGGCGTAACGGAACATGACTTGGCCGTTGTCGTTCAGGGCCTTGAGGGTGTCCTCGTCGGCGTGGTAGCGGCCTTCGCCGTGGGCGATGGGAATTTGGTAGACTCCGGTTTCAGAGAGGCCTGCGGTCATGGGGCTAAGGCCCGAACCGCGCACCAGGTGCACGTTTTTGCAGATGAACTTGCCGGTGTCGTTGCGCAGCAGGGCGCCTGGGACGAGTCCCGCCTCGGTCAGAATTTGGAATCCGTTGCACACGCCGAAGACGTATCCGCCGCGGTTGGCGTGCTTGATGACCTCTTCCATAATCGGTGAGAAGCGTGCGATGGCTCCTGAACGCAGGTAGTCACCGTACGAGAATCCGCCGGGAAGCACCACCATGTCGACGCCCTGAAGGTCGCGGTCTTTGTGCCAAAGGCTAACGGTTTCGCATCTCAGACCCTCGCGTAGGGTGTGGATCATGTCTTGGTCGCAGTTCGACCCTGGAAAAGTTACAACTCCGAATTTCACGAGGCAAAGGTACAGCGCCCGTTGGCCTTGCCGAGCACGTTAGCGAGTCGGTACAGCAGGCGCGCGGCCACGTTGGCGTCCCAGTCGCCCTCGGAGCCCGGAGCCACCTCGTTGAGGTCGAATCCGACGAGCTGTCGGCCTGAAGCCAGCACCTGCTCGACCAAGAAGAGCACCTGCTCGACCTCGAGGCCACCGGCCACTGGGGTTCCGGTATGCGGACAAAGTTTGGGGTCGAGGCCGTCGATGTCGAAGCTGAGGTAGACCTGCTGCGGAAGTTCCGCCACAATCAAATCCACCTGCTGGGCCCACGTGCGGCCGTGAAAGGCCGCCTGCTTGAGGTCGCGGTCGTAGAACACCGCGCAGCGGTTGCCCAGCTCGGCGGCCACTTCCACCTCTTCGGCGCAGTAGTCGCGGATTCCGACCTGAACAATCTTGGCAACGCCCTCATGCTTCATGGCATTGTACATGATGGACGCGTGGCTGTAGGTGAAGCCCTCGTAGGCCACCCGAAAGTCCATGTGGGCGTCGATCTGGAGGATTCCCATTCCGTGATGGCGGTCGGCCAATGCCTGAATGTAGCCTAGGGGCGTGCTGTGGTCTCCGCCCAAAAGGGCCACCAGCTGCCCGCGGTCGAGGTAGTGCTCGACGTCGTGGCGGACTTTTTCGACCATCCAGGCACAGGCCTCATTGATTTTCGCCAGCAACTTTTGGCTGGACACCATGGCGGCGGTTCCGTCAGCGAGTGCCGCCAGGTAGACTTCGGCGCGTTCGCGGTTGCGCTCGGATTTTTCGGCCAACTTCGTCGAGGGCAGAGCCATTGCTAAGCCCATCTTCCACGCATCAGCCACATAGGGGTCCCACAGATCAACCTGTGCGGTCGCCTCCTTAATCGCGGCAGGGCCTTGAGCCGTGCCCGAAGCGTAGCTCACGGTCACCTCCCAGGGCACCGGAACCACCACCACCTCAGCGTCCTCCACCGCGTACGGAAGTCCATAAATCTGGTCCCCCGTCGCGAGTCCGTTGGGGTCAAAATCGGCCTGCGCAAGGGCGCGGCGCTTGAGGCGTGCTTCGTCCATTGGGCAAATGTAGCGAGGTTAGCAAGGATGGCAAGGTTGGCTAGGTTGGCTAGGTTGGCTCGTTGGCAAGGTTGGCTCGTTGGCAAGGTTGGCTCGTTGGCAAGGTTGGCTCGTTGGATCGTTGGATCGTTGGATCGTTGGATCGTTGGAGAGGGTGGCTGGTTGGCTCGTTGGATCGTTGGCGAAGGTCGATTCGTGCGCTCTGAGTTGCCAAAAGCTAGAAGCTAAAAGCAAAAAGCCAATAGCTAAAAGCCAGTAACGAGGTAGCTCCGCCGAATCGGGCGTCCTTCAGAGGGGGTGAAGCGAAATTCCCAAAGCCAGTTTTGTCGGTGGGGCGGCGGGTCGGAGGCTTCGAGCTGGTGCTGGGGCGCGATGGCTTGCGGTGGCGTCCACGGAGTGGCCCATCGGCCGTCGGGGTCGGTCCAACGGGTTTCGAGCAGCCAGGCGCGGTCGGGATCGAGGGTCCAGGCAAGTTGGGGCGGCCACTGGCGTTGGACGAGGTTGAATTGGCCCTCGGAAGGTTGCGGGGCGGGTTGGGGCCAACGGCCCGGGGTGGCGGAATCGGTTCGGGTATGAGCCCAGTCGTGGGGGTCCGGGCCGCGGCGTTCGTGTGA
>JBIPMA010000004.1:0-13855 GCA_044369335.1 Schleiferiaceae bacterium
TTATCCAAAAAATGATCGTCCGCAAGTGCATTGAGCTGGCTAAACCCGTGATTGTCGCCACCCAGATGATGGAAACGATGATTGACAACCTCACGCCGACCCGCGCCGAAGTCAACGATGTGGCGAACGCTGTAATGGACGGCGCCGATGCGGTGATGCTCAGCGGCGAAACCTCAGTGGGACAGTACCCCGTGCAAGTTGTTCAAACCATGGCGCGAATCGCGGAAGCTGCCGAGCGTGAATGCTCGTTCCGCGGCAAAGAGCACAAGCCCGTTGAAGACATGGCCTCGCGCTTTATTTCAGACACCGTATGCTACTACGCCGCAAAAATGGCCAACACGGTTGAGGCTAAGGCGATTTGCACATTGACCTTTTCTGGCCACTCGGCTCAGTTGATTTCAAGCTTCCGCCCGCAGAGCTACGTGTACGCATTTACAGCCAACTACAAGATTTTGAATAAGTTGTCGCTGCATTGGGGCGTGCGCGGATTTTACTACGACAGCATGGAGTCGACCGACGCGACCTTTGTGGACATCACCAAGCAACTCAAGGCCGAGGGCCTCGTAGTATCGGGCGACCGAATTCTTCAGCTGGCCTCTATGCCGATTGAAGCCAAGGGGACGACGAATACGATTCGGGTTAAAGACGTTCAGTAGCCCTTTACGGCCTGGACGGTTTTGCGTCTACAGGTTGCGCAGCAGGCGCAAATCATTTTCGAACAACGCACGAATGTCCGGTATGGCAAACCGCTGCATGGCAATTCGTTCGACGCCGAGGCCAAAAGCGAAGCCGCTGTGCACATTAGGGTCGATTCCGCAGGACTCTAGTACGGCGGGATCCACCATACCACAACCGAGGATTTCAAGCCAGCCCGTGCCCTTAGTCATGCGGTAGTCCGTTTCGGTTTCGAGTCCCCACCAAATATCCATTTCGGCGCTGGGCTCGGTGAACGGAAAGTAGCTGGGACGCAGACGAATCGCTGTATGTGGTCCAAAAAAGGCCTGGGCAAATTCAAGCAATGTCTGCTTCATGTCGGCAAACGACACGTTGCGGTCGATGTACAGTCCCTCGACTTGGTGAAACATGCAATGACTGCGCGACGAGATGGCCTCGTTGCGGAACACTCGGCCGGGAGCGATAATGCGAATTGGCGGCTTGCGCGTCTCCATGGTGCGCACCTGAACGTTTGACGTGTGGGTACGCAGTGCCCAATCAGGGTTGCGGGCCAAAAAGAAGGTGTCCTGCATGTCCCTTGCGGGGTGCTCGGGTGGAAAATTCAGGGCCGTAAAGTTGTGCCAGTCGTCTTCCATTTCAGGGCCCTCGGCCACGGCGAATCCCATGCGGCGAAAAATATCGACGAGTTCGTCGCGAACCTGACTCACGGGATGGTGCGACCCAGGGAGGTTGCCCCATGCCGGACGCGTGACATCCTCAGCGTGGATACTAACCTTTGGTTTGGCATTTGCAAATTCTGAAACCTTGGACTCTACAGCAGTTTTAAGCTGGTTGAGCAGCTGACCAACCTCTTTGCGGGCGTCGGGCGCGACGGACTTGAAGTCGGCAAAAAGGTCGTTCATGACACCCTTGCGGCCGAGAAAACGCAAGCGCAGGGCCTCAGCCTCTTGAGCGTTCGAAGGGGCCGCTGACGCGACCTCGTGGAGGTATTCCTGAATTTTCGCCTGCATCGTCGGGGAATCTGCTATATTTGCTTGCTTTTCGCCCGCAAAACTATGCTAAAGCAATTGAACTACCGGATCATTTCTGCTGCCGCGCTCCTCGTAGCGCTTGCGGCGGGTGTGGCGTCGTGCGAAAAACCGCGCACGGGCCCTGGCTATATCGCGGTCCGCGTGGTCAACGAAGACACCGTGGCCATTCAAAACGCTTGGATTCACCTTTCGGCGCCTGGCAGCGGAACCTTGTTCGACAATCCGAACACGTCCGGCTACTACTACAAAAAGTCCGACGTGAGCGGCTGGACCGACACCCCGTGGAAGTACGAACGCGAGGCATACCTCGACATCGAGTCCACAAAAGGCGCCTACCGCGGTTGTTCTTACGTGCACGTGGTTCCTGGAGACACTGCGGTAGCTTATGTCATTCTTCGCCCCTACGGCGATCCTAACTCTGGATGCTTGTGAACACGCTTCGCCTCTTCGCCCTCTCTGCGACGCTGTTCGCAGCCCTCTTAACCTCGTGCGCACCCAAGGATGCGCCTGTGTACCGCTTTAAAATCAGGGTAGTAGCTATCAATGAAGACGGTGAAGCCATTGCCTTGCAAAACGCCGTAGTCCGCGCCACGGCTCCCGTCGTAAATGCCATTCCTGATTTTGAAGGACGCTCTGGTGTAGACGGTGTTGTACGCGATGCCGAAGGCAACGACATCTTTCAGTACGGCCTTCCGGCGGTACTTCAAATCACTGCCCAAAAAGGCGGCAACCCCCCTGTGGTCTTTGGATGCAGCTACCTCAAGCTGGTTCCGGACAGCACGGCTACCGTTGAAATCGTCGTGCAGCCCTATGTAGAGGGCGTCAGTGGCTGCTGACGTATGACGGCGCTCGACGTTCTCATTCTCGGAATTTTTCTTTTTTTCACCGGCCGCGGAATCTGGCGGGGCTTTATCAATGATCTCGCGGGTTTGCTTGCCTTGGTCCTTGGCTACCTCTTTGCGGGCCGCTTAGCCGTGGTAGTTGAGCCCTTTTTAAGCGCGTTCATTGACGACGAGGGTCTTATGCGCGGCGTGGCCTACTACCTGAGTTTGTTCGGAATCTACCTTGCAGTGGTGCTCTTAGGTAAAATCGCGACTCGCTTGTCCAAATTGATCCTTCTCGGGTGGCTCAATCGACTGTTGGGCGCCCTAACGGGAATGGCCAAGGGTGTTTTGGTGGCCGGGCTGGTGGCGCTTCCTCTTCGCTGGATTGGCGACGAATTCACCAGCGTTGGTCCGGGCGCAAAGCTTCGCGCCCAGTCGACCTACTACAGCTATGCTCTCGAATTTGGAGAGTGGATGACCCCGAATTTATTCCGCGTCGTAGACGGCCTGAATTCCGGGGAGGACGCGGCCTTCTAGGTACTCAAGCATCGCGCCCCCGCCGGTGCTCACGTAGCTCACGCGCTCAGAAAGCCCAAACTGTTCGACGGCGGCGACGCTGTCGCCTCCGCCCACGAGCGAAAAGAGTGTGCCCGCCTCAGTCGACGAAGCGATGGCCTCGCCAAGTTCGCGGGTTCCGCGCGCAAACGCATCAAGTTCAAAGACGCCCAACGGGCCGTTCCAAAGCAGCGTTTTGGCCTCGCGGACCACGGCTGAATAGGACGCAATGGTCTCTGGACCCACATCCAAGCCCATCCAGCCGGACGGAATGGCTTGACTCGAAACCACCTGAGTAGCGGCATCGGCAGCAAAGCGGTCGGCCGCAACTACATCCAACGGAAGGTGAATCCGCACTCCCTTGGCCTCGGCGGCCTCCATGATTTGGCGCGCCGTGTCGAGGTGCTCGTCTTCGACGAGGCTGCTGCCAATTTCTGCTCCTTGTGCCTTGAGAAAGGTGAACGCCATGCCTCCGCCGATCAAAAGAGCGTCTACGCGGCCCAAAAGGCGCTCTAGAATGACGATCTTACTCGAAACCTTAGAACCACCTACCACAGCCACTGCGGGCTTCTCTTGCGACGCCAAAACGCGGTCCACGTTTTTGATTTCGTTGGCCATTACGTAGCCAAATGCGCTGCGGCCGTTAAAGTGCTGCGCAACCACGGCCGTCGAGGCGTGGGCGCGGTGCGCGGTTCCAAAGGCGTCGTTCACATAGGCGTCGCCCAATTCCGCCAACTGCGCGGCAAATCCTGCGTCACCAGACTCTTCACCTGGAAAAAACCGTACGTTTTCTAAGAGCAGAACCTCTCCGTCCTTCAAAGCTTTCGTAGCAGCCACCGCTTCAGCGCCTACGGTGTGCGTTGAAAACTGTACTTCGCGGCCCAGTACGCGCGCTAGCTCGTTGGCCACGGGTCGAAGTGAAAACTTCGGATCAACCGCTGCCTTGGGGCGACCGAGGTGCGAAACCAATACCGCGCGGCCTCCGCGGTCCAAGATGGACTTGAGCGTCGGAACCGTCGCCACAATGCGCTGGTTGTTAGCAACTTCACCGTCTTCACGGAGCGGAACGTTGTAGTCTACACGAACGAGGATGCGCTGGCCGCGAACTTCGAGTTGGTCGATGGTTTTCATGAATTGCAGAATGATCGTTTTCGTAGAGCAAAGGTAGGGCGCTACCTTCGCTTCACTTTGGCTTCACCCCTTCAAATTCCCCTTCAAAAGCTTCCCGAATGGGGGCTGTGGCTCGACCAAGCGGCGCACCGCGAACGCGTGGCCCATGCCCAAATGCTCGTGTCTGAAGATGGCGGAATGGCCTGGCCCCTCACCCTGGACTACATCGGTCGGCTTTTGTGCGCACAGGTTTCGGTACACGGAGCGTGCGGCTCTTGCCCGTCGTGCGTTCAGCTTCGCAGTATGGCGCACCCGGACGTCCACTGGATCGTACCAGTCATTGGCGGCGAAGGCCGTGGAGACGACGAAGACACCTGCGCGCCGTTCCTGGCAGATGTACGCACGTTCTTGGGCCAAAACCCCCACCCGCTATCCAGTGAGTGGATTGAGCACTTGGGAGGAAAGCAAAAAGTCGTTCAGATTTCGGTCAAAGAATCCGCCCGCATTCAGCGCCTCCTCTCACTGAAGGCACACAGTGGCGGGCACAAAGTCGTCGTGGTCTGGATGCCTGAGCGCCTCAACGACTCTGCGGCCAACAAGCTCTTGAAGCTGGTCGAAGAGCCGTTGGACCGCACCCTTTTGATGCTCATTAGCCACGACGAGGCCTCGGTGCTCGGAACCATTCGTTCGCGCTGCCAAGTGCACTACGTCAAGCCCTTGCCGACGGGCGTACTTAGCGAAGCTCTTACGGATCAAGGAATTAGTTCAGAACAGGCTGCCGTACTCGCAGAACTATCTGGCGGACAGCCGGGTCAAGCCAGTATGCTCTTGCGCAACCGCGAAGCCCTTCGCGAACCCCTTCAGCACTTTGTAGAGTTCATGCGCATTACCTACAAAAAGGATCTCGTGGGTCTACTTGCCTTTTCAGAACGACTCGCCAAAGAACCGCGTGAGCAGCAAAAGCAGTGGATTCACGTGAGTGGTCAACTCCTTTCGCAGCTGTTGCGGTTGCGCCACGGGGCTCTAAAAAACTCACTCTTTGCGTGGTTTCCGGATGTGGCTTTTCAGCCCGACGGTCTTGCCCGGCTTTTGGACGAGTCCAAGCATTCTGAAATTCAGGGGCTACTTCAAGCCGCACTAGCCGACATCCAGCGGAACATCAACAGTCGCATCGTCCTCAGCGACCTCGGTATCCAGTTTATGCGGCTTTTCGCAGTACGTAAATAAGACTCGACGCATTGCGGCTTCCGCCCAAAATATTGCTTCGAATTCCTTGATAAATAGCTGAAAACCAATTTTTTGACCCTGTTTTGTAGGACTCGCTTAGCAGCCCAACATAAAACGCATCCAAGCGCATTGGGCGCACCGACTCGACAAACCATCCGTTGGACTGGGCCAACTTAGTCATAGCCGACTTCGAAAAATGCCAGTAGTGGATGGGCACATCCCATGCGGCCCAGTACCGACCGTAGTGCCGTGCATCTGGTGATTCGTAGTTCGGGACGGCCACGATGAGCGCTCCACCTGGATTGAGGCGTTCGCGCACCCACTGAAGAACTTCGTTGGGTTCATCCAAATGCTCCAGCACGTGAAACAACGTTACGGCGTCGTATGAAGTCGCTGTGAGCTCGGAGCGCTCTTTCACTACACGCCCGTTTTTCAGTTTGTTGTTTGCTAACGCCCTAGCGACATCCGACAACTCAATTCCCTGCACCGACCATCCTTGGCGTTCGGCCCGTGCCGTAAAAACTCCGACGCCGCAACCGTAGTCAAGTAGGCTTCCCCTCGATTTTTTGGTAGTCGACTTGATGAGGCCCACTTTTTGTCGGGCTGCAAACATCCGAGCAGCTCCATACAGCGTGCCAAAAAGCCCCGCATTGGTATCGCTGTGCGACGTGTACGCTGGGCTGTCGTAGTACGGGCCGATTTCTGCAGGCCTTGGATTGGTTATTCCCAATCCGCATTCACAAAATTCAATGGCGAACTC
Organism: Schleiferiaceae bacterium; assembly: GCA_044369335.1. GTDB lineage: Bacteria > Bacteroidota > Bacteroidia > Flavobacteriales > Schleiferiaceae > TMED14. Next base: position 6,183 of record JBIPMA010000004.1, read on the forward strand.
CTCTTGGCTGACCATGTGATCCACCACCTTGAGTGTAGATGTTCGCGTACTGCTCCCGCAGCTTGGACAACTTAGTGTATTCATCTGTTCCACGTGGAACTATCGGCCTAGGTGAACCAGTAGCACTTGAATATCCGAAGGCGAAACTCCGGAAATTCGACTTGCTTGTCCTACTGTTTCTGGCCGACGGCGTTCCAATTTTTGTCGCGCCTCGATACTGAGCGCGGTGATACGTATAAAGTCAAAACCAGCTGGAATCCGAACGGACTCCAAGCGTTTAAGTTTGTCGACCTGCTCTTGCTCCTTCTCGAGATAGCCAGCGTATTTAGCGTCTATTTCTACTTGTTCCCACACAAGATCGTCAGCGGTGGGCATGTCTGCGGCATTCAGGTGGTTGCGGAGCTCCTCTAAACTAAGCTGGGGACGTGCTATAAGTGACGAAAGCGGACCCTTTTGACGTAGCGCAGTTGTACCCTTGGATTCAAGCCAGGTGTTCCAGTGCTGGGGCTCTGCTGTTTGTGCGCCTAGCCATTGTTCCACGTGGAACCTTTGAGCTTCCTTGGCCTCAAAAGCTGCCCACTGTTCGTCTACAACCAGTCCGATTTCGCGTCCAATTGCTGTTAGGCGGCGGTCTGCGTTATCCTGTCTAAGGCTTAGTCGGAACTCTGCCCTACTCGTAAACATTCGGTACGGCTCTTCGGTGCCCTTAGTGATAAGGTCATCAATAAGGACCCCGATGTACGCCTCACTACGATCCAGCTGCAACGCCTCTTCCTCCCGAATGGCGCGAGCCGCGTTAATTCCGGCCATTAAACCTTGGCAGGCAGCTTCTTCATAGCCCGTAGTACCGTTGATTTGGCCAGCAAAATACAATCCTGATACCAGTTTAGTCTCAAGACTGTGCTTCAATTGAGTAGGCGGAAAGTAGTCGTATTCTACAGCGTATCCCGGACGGAAGAATTTTACGTTCTCAAAACCTTCCACTTTACGCAGTGCTTCGTGCTGGACTTCCTCAGGAAGGCTCGTAGAAAAACCATTGATGTACATCTCTACGGTATTCCAGCCCTCGGGCTCTACAAAGAGCTGGTGGCTTGTCTTATCCGCAAACCGATTGATTTTGTCTTCAATACTGGGGCAGTAGCGCGGCCCCGAGCTTTGAATGGCTCCGTTGAACAAAGGACTGCGGTCAAATCCTGAACGCAGGGTGTCGTGAACAGACTCCGATGTGTGCGCAATCCAGCAATTCATTTGCCGCTCTAACGGCTTAGAGGCCCAGTAGCTAAAGGTTCCGGGGTTGGCATCGCCTTCTTGTACTTCAAACTTGGAATAGTCCAAGCTGCGGCCGTCAATTCGCGGAGGCGTTCCAGTTTTCATACGGCCGTGATCGAACCCAAAGGACTGCAGGCAAGCTGTAATACCGCGTGCCGTTCCTTCAGCGCTACGACCTCCATTCATTTGCCGCATACCAATGTGCATGATTCCATTCAGGAATGTGCCACTCGTCAGAACCACCTTCCGGCAACTAATTTCTTGTCCGCTTTGAAGAACTACACCTCGTACTTCGGAACCATTGAGCAGCACTTCATCAACAGTGCTTTGAATAAAGTCCAAATTGGGAATTGATTCGAGTGCAAGCCTCCACTCCTCGGCAAACCTCCAGCGATCGTTTTGGGTACGTGGACTCCACATGGCCGCGCCTTTACTGCGGTTAAGCATGCGGAACTGAATGGCCGTCTTGTCCGAAATAATACCGCTCAATCCACCCAGGGCATCAATTTCACGTACGATCTGGCCCTTCGCTACACCACCCATTGCAGGATTGCAACTCATTTGACCAATCGTTTGCATGTTCATAGTCACGAGAAGTACCCTTGCCCCCAGCTTCGCAGCGGCGGCAGCGGCTTCATTACCGGCATGACCAGCTCCAACTACAACAATATCGTACGTCATCATACTACTTACTGTTCCACGTGGAACACTCTGGATGAATACTTAAGTAGAAATCTTCTTTTGCTCTCATTTCTTGCTGGTCTTCTTCTGAATGGTCGTCGTACCCCAAACAGTGTAGAAGTCCGTGAACCAGGATCCGGTGTACCTCTTTAATCAAAGGTTGGTCCAACTCAACAGATTGTTCGTTGATCTGATCCCAACCTAACGCAAAATCAGCATCAATTGGAAGGGGATGTTCGTCGATCGAAAAGCTGATAATATCTGTATCGTACTCGTGTCCAAGGAATTGAGTATTTAACTCAATCATTTCTTGGCGCTTAAATGACTTGTAGTGAAGGCGCTGAATGCGCGCACCTTCACTCACTGCGACCTGCTTAAGCCAATCCGCAGTTTGCTTCTTCGCGAAGCCCTTAAGTTTTGGAATCTCAAACGTTATCGTCACAAGAAATTTTTGCTACACGACCCGCGTGACGGCCACCTTCAAATTCAGCCGATAAAAATGCATCGACACATTCTAGACCAATTGCTTCACTGATAAAGCGACCTGGTAGTGAAAGTACATTGGCATCATTGTGCTGGCGCGCAAGTGAAGCTAGCTCAGGAAGCCAGCAGAGGGCACCTCGAACTCCTTCGTGTTTGTTTACCGACATATTGATGCCGTTCCCGCTTCCACACACGACAATACCAAGTTCCGCTGATCCTGACTGTACGTCGTTGGCCACCGCGTGACCGAAGTCCGGATAGTCCACTGAGTCCAAACCGTGCGCACCGCAGTCGTGTACTTCATGACCCAAACGGGTAAGATGGGCCTTTACAGCCTCTTTAAGAGGATATCCTGCGTGATCTGATCCGAGAGAAAGTTTCATGTGTATAAGTCGTTAATAAGTGGCTAATAAGTGCTCACAACTCCAATCATTCAACCTAGAACACCCAATTATCCACACTGATCGTGGTGAAGTACGCTCGGTTACCGACATCTTGGCTTTGGTGAGTTAAGAACATTAGGTCGTGAATAGACGGTTTTGCTTCTGTGAACAGAAAAATATAAACTACTGAAATGTAATACTTTAGTTAGAATTCCGTGGTTCATAAAGCGTTGATATGTGTGGATAACTCAAGCTTCCAAAAAAGTTACGTTGAAGTTATTCAACCTATCAACCGACTAATACTAATACGTTTTAGAAAAGAATTATAGTAATGGTTAAATGTTGAAAACGATGCCTTGCGCCAACGGAAGTGAGGTTCCGTAGTTCAAGGTGTTGGTTTGGCGACGCATGTAGGCCTTCCATGCATCGGATCCGCTTTCACGTCCACCACCAGTTTCTTTTTCACCACCAAACGCTCCGCCGATTTCAGCACCACTGGTACCGATGTTGACGTTGGCGATTCCGCAGTCTGAACCGTCAGCACTCAGAAAGCGCTGGGCTTCGTGCATCGATCCGGTCATAATTGCGGAACTCAGTCCTTGGGGAACGCCATTCTGAAGGATAATAGCCTCTTCGTAGGTGCGGTACTTCATGACGTAGAGCAGTGGTGCAAATGTTTCGTGCTGTACAATAGACCAGTGGTTTTCTACCTCAGCGATAGAAGGACTCACGTAGCACCCACCTTCATATCCAGGACCCTGAAGTTGGGTACCGCGAAGGTGAAAGGTTCCGCCGGCGGCATCAACCGCATCGAGGGCTTTTAGATACATAGAAACGGCATCGGTGTCGATCAAAGGGCCAATGTGGTTTTCAGCCTTCAGTGGGGTTCCGATTTTAAGTTGACCGTAGGCGTTTTTAATGGCGTCAATGACTTTATTGAAAATGCTTTCGTGAATAATCAAGCGGCGGGTAGAGGTACAGCGCTGTCCAGCGGTGCCAACGGCTCCGAATACGGCAGCAGTCACCGTCATTTTTAGGTCAGCAGTAGGTGTAACGATGATGGCGTTGTTGCCACCAAGTTCAAGGATGCTGCGGCCAAATCGCTCTGCAACCTTTTTACCAACCTCGCGACCCATTCGGGTAGAGCCAGTTGCAGAAAGCACCGGAAGTCGGTTGTCTTCAGACATCCAAACGCCTACGTTTGCACCGCCTGTAACAATGCATGAAAGACCAGCGGGAATGTTGTTGGCTTCAGCTACTTGATTCCATAAGAGCTGGCATGCAATGGCATTCAACGGAACTTTTTCAGAAGCCTTCCATACGACGGCGTCTCCGCAAACCCAAGCAATGCAGGCGTTCCAAGCCCAAACGGCAACAGGGAAGTTGAATGCAGAAATAACTCCTACCACACCTGCTGGATGCCACTGTTCCATCATAAAGTGGTCGGGACGTTCAGATTTCATCGTCAAACCAGCCAATTGGCGCGAAAGACCCACGGCATAGTCACAGATGTCAATCATTTCTTGGACTTCACCGAGGCCTTCAGCCAATGATTTACCCATTTCGTAGCTCACCAGTGCACCAAGTGCTTCTTTGTTTTGGCGCAGGAGGTTGCCGTACTGACGAACAACTTCTCCGCGCTTGGGAGCAGGGACATTGCGCCATTCAAGGTAGGCGGCATGTGCTGCTTCGACCGCTTGGTGATACTGTTCAGTTGTGGTAACCGATACGCTACCGATCAGACTTCCGTCGACTGGAGTACTGCTCGTAATGCGATCCGTACTGTCAAATGATTGGGCGCCAATCCAAGTTCCGTGGTTGTGGTCCTGGATTCCGAGTTCGCGAAGAAAAGAGGGGGTATTCATAGTTCAAAGGGCTTACCCTGCAAAGGTAGCCCCTCAAACCATGCGGTTTAACTCTTACGAATGCTGTTCCTCAAGCTGGTGCTTGTGCTTCATGTACTCTTTCGGCGTCTGGTTGGTCATGCGCTTAAAGGCAGAAATGAAGTTGTTGACGTTGCTGTAGCCAACAGTAAAGGCAAGCGACGCTACATTGTTGGATCCCAGTTCGATAAGGCGCATGGCCTGCTGAATTTTATGCTGGGTAATGAGTTCTTTCGGCCCGATTTTGAAGTGGCGGATGCAGGCGCGCTGCAGCGAGCTGCGGCTCATGTGAAGGGCGCGCGCAAGACTCTCTACGTTGATGTTTTGCTTGAGGCTCTTTTGAATCATTGCCACAATTCGCTCACGCTCTGTCATTTCGGCCGGCGGGGCGTACTTGCTCCGCGGGCTTAATTCCATAAATCGCGTGATTTTGAGGATAAATTCTTCGGAATCAATATCTACCGGCAAGCAGTCTAGGGCACCATTGCGAAGGCTTTGAACCCGGTGGCTGATGCTGCACGGAACCGACACCATAACGACCCACAGCATGTGCAAGTCTTCGTACTGTCCGAGTTCATCCATCATTGCCGCCCCACCGTCATTGGTGTTGCTGATGTCTAGTAGTGCGAGGTACGGAAGTTTGAGGCTGTTTTGCTCAATCCAGTCGGCTATACTGGAAGCTTGAGCTACATCAATGTGCTGGGCCTTAAGTGTTTCTTCGAAACGCTTGCGCAGGCCTTCTTGGGGAGAAAGCACGAGGATCATAAGTGATTTGGTTCATTGGTTGGTCTGACGAATATAGCACTATTGGCAAGATTGGCAAGGTTGGCTCGTTGGCGAGGTTGGCTCGTTGGCGAGGTTGGCTCGTTGGCGCGCTAGCAACTAGTTGCTAAAGTTGCGAAGCAGCCCTAGCGCCGAAGGCGCCGTAGCGCAAACCACCTAATGAGCTAGTTGCTCGAAACGAGAAATAAAAAAACCGGCAGCTTTGGGGCTACCGGTTGATTTGGAGGTCTCGAGCGGATTCGAACCGCTGTACAAGCTTTTGCAGAGCCTTGCCTAACCTCTCGGCCACGAGACCATGGAGGAGTGCAAAAGTAGCGAAATCCGACGAACCCTGCGCGCCGGATGTGAATATGGCTTAGCGGCGCACGTCCCAGACCACACGCACAGCCTTGACGTCTCCGTCTAAAGGCGGGTTGAGCTTGGCAAGCGAAACCTTAATGCGTTCAACGATAGGGTGTTCCTTGAGTACACGAGTGGTTATTCGTTCCAGAACCGTTTCGAGAAGGTTGGCGCGGATTGCCATTTCTTCGCTGACGATGCAGCGCAGGGCCACGTAGTCAAGGGTATCGTTGAGGTTGTCTGTGGATGCAGAATAGGTCACATTCGCCCATGCTCGCACGTTGATCAAGTAGTCGCTTCCGATGATCGTCTCTTCGGGGAGGCAGCCGTGAAAGGCATACTCACGCTGGTTGACGAGGTCGATTCGGGTGCGGCGTTTCATGATACCTTATCCGAGTGTGGCAATGGCTTTTTCAATACGGGCCTCACATTCGGAACGGCCAAGTAGCTCCATCACACCGAAGATGCTAGGGCCTTGGGTGGTTCCGGCAATTGCGAGGCGTACGACGGGGCCGACCGCACCGAAACCGAGTCCGGTTTCGGCTAGAAACGCTTTAAACGCTTCTTCGAGGGCGGACTCGCTGTAGTTGCTTGCCGCCCAAATCGGCACCAAGCTGCGCAAGTGGTTAGCGGAGTTAGGTGTCCATTTTTTACCCACCATTACGGAATCGTATTCCGCAGGCTGGGCAAAGAGGTAGGGGGCTGCGTGGACGGCGTCCGACATAAATTCGGCGCGGTCCAAAAAGAGGGTCAACGCCTTGTGAGCGAATGAGGTATCTACGTGGACGCCAAAGGCTTCAGCAACGCCGGCTTGGTATTCAGCGGCGAGTACTTCAGCAGAACGCTGGCGCAAGTGCTGCTGGTTGAACCACTTGGCTTTTTCGAAGTCAAAGCGGGCGCCCGCTTTGTGGACCTTGTCGATTGAGAAGGCTTGCACAAGCTCGTCCAGCGAAAAGATCTCTTGGTTGGTTCCGGGGTTCCAGCCTAAAAAGGCCAGCATGTTCACAAAGCCCTCGGGGTAGAATCCCCGCTCGCGGTACCCGCTAGCGGTTTCGCCCGTCTCGGCGTTGGCCCAGTTGAGCGGAAATACAGGGAATCCCAGACGGTCGCCGTCGCGCTTGGACAACTTGCCGTTGCCGTCAGGGCGAAGCAGTAGCGGAAGGTGCGCAAATTCAGGCTGTTCCCAACCGAAAAAGCGGTACAAGAGTACGTGAAGGGGTGCCGAAGGAAGCCACTCTTCGCCGCGGATTACGTGGGTGATTTCCATCAGGTAGTCGTCGACCACGTTGGCGAGGTGGTAGGTGGGCATTCCGTCGCCCTTGAGGAGCACCTTGTCGTCGAGGTTAAGGGTGTTGACGCTTACCCAGCCGCGAATGCGGTCTTCAAACTTGACCTCTTCGTTGCGGGGCATTTTCACGCGGATTACGTAGGGATCGCCTGCATTCAGTCGGCGCGCAACTTCGTCTTCGGGTAGCGTGAGGCTGTTCTTCATCGATGTGCGCGTGATGCTGTTGTACTGCCAGTTGGGGTTTCCGGCGGATTTCGACCGCTCGCGAATCGCTTCAAGCTCTTCGGGCGTGTCAAACGCGTAGTAGGCGTGGCCGGCGGCCAAAAGCTGGTCGGCGTAGGCGCGGTACATGGGCTTGCGGTCGGACTGGCGGTAGGGCGCGTGCGGTCCGTGGTCGGCGATTTGCCCGTTGACGCCGATGCCTTCGTCAGGTGAAAGTCCGCACCATGCGAGCGCGTCCACGATGTACTGCTCGGCGCCGGGAACAAAGCGCGTCTGGTCGGTGTCTTCGATGCGGAGCAAGAAGTCTCCGCCTAACTTTTTGGCAAATAGGTAGTTGTACAA
>JBIPMA010000131.1:0-4050 GCA_044369335.1 Schleiferiaceae bacterium
CAAGCCCTGGGTCTCGTTGCGGCCGTTCATGGCATAGGTCAAACCAATTCCCTCGTACCAACGCGGGGCCCCACTGCGCACCTTGCGGGCAAAGGGCTGCACCCGGGCCATTCCGAGGGTGAATTCAGGAAGCGATAACGCAATCGTGCCCTGCTGGTTGTTTTGGCGGTGCCTGAGGGCTCCGGTGAAGGTAAACGGAGTTCCCGGGAAGCGCTGCACGAGACTCACCGACGACGAGAGGTCGTTCTTGAGAAAGTCATCTGGGTTGGTCGTCGTGTTTTTGAAGAAGCTTCCAGTGGCGAGCTCTACCCGGGCCGAAACAGTGCGCGTCGGATGCGCTTTGGGGTCTTGGTTGTGGTTCCACGAGATTCGGTAGTCTCGGGCGTCGTAAAACTGGCCGTAGTCAGCATAGCGCGGATCCCCGTAGCGCGTCCGGTTGGCCTGAACCGTGAATCCGCCCGAAAAACGGTAGCGGTAGCGGTAGTTGGTCTGAGCTTGAACACCCCACGACCCGCGGGTGTAAAGATCGCCGGTGAGGCGAAGGTCTAGATGGTCGTTGAGCGCCCAGTAGTGCCCAAACCCAGTCAGTCCTAGGCCCCATTCGCGGCGGTCGGCGAAGTTCGGCAGAATGAATCCAGACGCGCGCTTTTCGGCCATCGGAAAAAACCCAAAGGGAAGCGCCAACGGCGTCGGAAGGTGCGCCAACTCCAAGTACGCAGGGCCCGTCACAAGGCGCTTTCCGACGTCAAACCTCGCCTGGGGCGCGACAATGGCAAAGTGCGGCTCGGCGTGGTTGCAGGTCGTAAAGCGCGTTGAACCAATGTAGTAGCTCGAATCACTAATCATTTTTACCTGCTTTCCAAAAAGGAATCCGCCGGCCTCTTGGCTCGACGACTGAAAGACCCAGCCCTTTTGGGTTCCGTAGTTGTAGCGCAGGGTGTCGGCACCGATCCGACGGTCTCCCTGGGTGAAGATGGGTCGCCCGAGGTAGCTGCCGTCGACCTGCCGTGCACCGTAGGCTTTGATTTCGCGGCGTCCCCAGTCAATTTCAATGGTTTCGGCCTCAAGGGTGAAGTCCTTGGATTCGGCACGGGCCTTGCCCTGAAGGTTCATGGTGCTGCTGCCGGGCCGAAGTACGCCTTTGCGTTCGGATGAGTAGGTGATTCCTTCACCATCCAAAACGCCCTGCGCCACCGCCGAAAACGATAAAAATGCCGCAATCATTGCGGCGTAAGCGTGTACCTTTGAAGCGACGTTCATGAAATCAGTGACCAAAAGTAGTACCTACCAACGCCTAGCCTGGGTTTTGATTGCCCTTTTGGCGATTCCGCATACAGGTTTTCAGCCTGCAGCCCGAATGAGTGACCAAGTTCGCACCGTCGTCATCGACGCTGGGCACGGCGGCAAAGATCCCGGCAACCTCGGAACCCGCCGCTATAAAAAGACCGAAAAGGACGTATCGCTTGCCGTCGCGCTCAAGGTCGAACAGTACATCAAGCAGCGATTTCCCGACATCAAAGTGGTGATGACGCGCCGCGACGATTCCTACCCCACCCTGCACGAACGCACCGTCATTGCCAACCGCGCCCAGGGCGACGTATTCATTTCGATCCACTGCGACGCTGCCGAAAACCGCTCGGCCTACGGCTCGTCCACCTACGTTATGGGTAAGGACCACGACGACGAAAACCGGGTCGCAATGCGCGAGAATTCCGTAATTCTGCAAGAAGACAACCAGGAGGTGTATGAGGGCTTTGACCCCACTAAGCCCGAGTCGTACATCATGCTGACAATGTTTCAGTACGCCTTCATTCAGCAAAGCGTCGAACTTGCCCAGACGGTTCAGAACGCCTTTCGCAACGACGTCGGCCGTAAAGACCGCGGGGTGAAGCAGCAACCGCTCTATGTCACGAGCCGCACCGCCATGCCTTCAATACTTATCGAGCTCGGATTTTTGACCAACAGCGCAGAAGAGGATTTCTTGATGACCGACGACGGCCAAGACCAGATGGCCCAGGCGATTGCGCGCTCGTTTGCCCAGTACAAAGTGCGCCGTGAGGGCGGAACCGCACCCGCGGCAGAACCCGTCGTTCCCCTCACGCCCAAACCTGAGGTTCGTCAACCCGATCCCGCGGCTCAAGAGGTCCCGAAGACTGAAACCCCAAAGCCCGAAGCAGCGCCCGTGGTAGCTGAAGCGAAGCCTGCTCCCGCTGAAGCTTCGGCGAATGCCGCGGCAAGCGACGTGTACTTTACCGTCCAGCTCAGCGTGAGCGGACTGCTGAAAAGCCCGAGCGAAGCCCCGTTTGACGCACTTCGCGGCGTGTTCTATGTCAAAGATGGACGCCTTTACCGCTACCTCTACGGTCGCTTTGCAACGCGTGACGATGCCTACAAGGCCCTTCAGGAGGCACGTCAAAAAGGCTTTCCCGATGCGTTTATGGTGGCCTACCGCGGAACCGCGCGCATTACCCTCGACGAAGCCGACCAAGCCCTTAAGAAGCCGTAACTTGTATGCCTATGTTGTCTCGTGAACTCAAAGCCGGCCTCGTGGTCCTGATTGCAGGGCTGGTACTCTACTTCGGAATCTCATACCTCAAAAACAGTAACCTTTTTAAAGAGGGAATCACGCTGTACTCGGTGTACGACAAGGTAGAGGGAATTATGGGCTCTCAGCCCGTGACCATCAACGGCCTGGCCGTTGGGCGTATTGAAGACATCTACTTTCACCCCGACCAGTCAGGGCGCGTGGTGGTCGCAATGACTATAAATTCGGACTACCCGATTCCAGTTTCCACATTGGCCCAAATCAAGTCCAGCGACCTTTTGGGCGCCAAAGAAATTTCGCTCGAAATCGGAACCGGGATCGTACTCGTTGAAGACGGCGACACATTGCGAAGCGCAATCGAAGAGTCCCTTGGCGACGCGATCAACAAAGAGGTACTGCCCGTAAAGGTCAAGACCGAGAAGCTTATCGCCTCGCTCGATACCGCGATTCAAATTCTCACCGGATTTCTGAAGGGCGGAGTCGAAAACGACTTCCGTTCATCGTTCAGCAACGTCAACAAATCGTTAATCCACCTCAACGAAATCACCACGGAGCTCTCAACCTACATGGTCGAGAACCGTGAATCACTAGGTCGGTCCACGCAAAACTTCGAGCGCCTTTCAAAATCACTCGCCGACAACCGCGACGAACTCGAGCGCGTATTTGCCAACGTGGCCAATATTTCTGATTCACTCGGAAAAGCCAACGTCGGCCAAACCATGCTTGCACTCGAGCGCACCTCAAAGAACCTCGACATAGTCACCGGCCGCATAGCTAACGGTGAAGGAACCCTTGGCAAACTCAGCGCCCAAGATTCGCTCTACAATCAAATTGACAAGACCGTGCAGTCGCTCGACCGACTGCTTCTTGATTTGCGCTACCACCCGGAGCGTTATGTTCGACTGTCGGTCTTTGGTCGCCGACCTAGCCGTGTTGAAGAAGAATGACTTCTAGTCTGATTTTTACCGCCGTTCTCGCCGCAGGCGTCGCCGGCTTTACCTACCAAGTTCGCCGCCTTCGCCGCGGCTTGGCCCTCGCCCGCCCTTCGGGCCGCCACGACCGCCAGTCGGAGCGCTGGTCCACCATGGCCCGGGTCGCCCTTGGCCAAGGAAAGATGGGCCCTCGCCCCCTCGCCGCCGCCATGCACCTCATTGTCTACGTGGGCTTTGTACTCATCAACATCGAAGTCCTCGAAATCGTCTTGGATGGCATCTTGGGCACCCACCGGCTGCTTCGCGAGCCGCTGGGCGGACTCTACGACGGCCTCATGAACTTCTTTGAAGTCCTTGGATTTTTGGTCATCGTGGCCTGCGTGGTGTTCTTGGCCCGCCGGCTCGGCTCAGGCCCCGACCGCCTCAAGCACCCCGACCTCGCCGGCTGGCCCCAGCGCGACGCAGTGAACATCTTGGTCATCGAAATTGTCCTCATGTCGGCGCTGCTCTTAATGAACGCGGCTGAATACCATCATCTAGAAACAAGCAGCCAGCAGCTAGTTGGCAGCCCTT
>JBIPMA010000133.1:0-4049 GCA_044369335.1 Schleiferiaceae bacterium
TTAGGCAGGTTGCTCGTGAGTTTGTAGGCAGTGACGGGGACCTCTTCGAGCAAAAAGTTGCGAGGAGGCATGGTCACCCGAACGGAATCAGCATTGCGCGCAACGACGTATCGGTAGCCGAATCCGGGCCGACTAAATACGAGGGTGTCGTTGGCTTTGGCACTGAGGCGAAAGCGCCCTTGGTCATCAGTCGAGATGCGCTCTTCGCTGCGTGCGTTGACAATCATGACGTTGGGAATTCGCTCCATGGACTGTTCTTCAGTGACAAACCCCTGAAAAATGACGCGTTCTTGGCTGAATGCCAAGGTGCTGTAGAGGTTGAGGGCAAGAAAGAAAATAAAATTCCGCACGACGCCCAAACCTACAACATTCGTGCCTCGCTACGCCACGGATAATCCCGATATTTGCAGTTCTATTCGCAGAAATCATGGCAGACGACAAGAAGGTAATTTTTTCAATGTCGGGAGTGAGCAAAATCCTTCCGAACAACAACAAGGCAATCCTCAAGGATATTTACCTCGGCTTTTTTTACGGAGCCAAAATTGGCATTATTGGTCTCAACGGATCGGGTAAGTCGACGCTCCTCAAAATCATCGCTGGAATCGACAAGAGCTTTCAAGGCGATGTCGTGTACTCTCCGGGCTACAGCATTGGCTACCTTGAGCAAGAACCGCAGCTCGACGAGAGCAAAACGGTAATTGACATTGTCAAAGAGGGTATGGCCGAGACCGTAGCGGTGCTCGAAGAGTACAATTCCATCAACGACCAGTTTGGGTTGCCTGAGGTTTACGAGAACCCAGACGTGATGGACAAGCTAATGGCCCGTCAGGCCGAGCTTCAGGATAAGATTGATGCGTCGAATGCATGGGAACTTGACCAGGTGTTGGCGCGTGCTATGGATGCCCTTCAGGTTCCAGAGGGCGATACGCCCATTTCAGTTCTTTCGGGTGGTGAACGCCGCCGTGTGGCTCTGTGCCGCTTGCTGCTTCAGAATCCAGATATTCTCTTGCTTGACGAACCGACCAACCACTTGGATGCCGAGTCGATTCTTTTGCTGGAGCACCACCTGCAGCAGTACCCCGGAACCGTCATCGCCGTCACGCACGACCGCTACTTCTTGGATAACGTGGCTGGCTGGATTCTCGAGCTGGACCGAGGAGAGGGAATACCGTGGAAGGGCAACTACTCAAGCTGGTTGGACCAAAAGACCAGGCGCCTTGAGCAAGAAGAGAAGCAGGCGAGTAAGCGCCGCAAGACCCTTGAGCGCGAGCTGGAGTGGGTGCGTATGAACCCCAAAGGCCGTCAAGCGAAGAGCAAAGCTCGTTTGAGCAGCTACGACAAGATGCTCAGCGAAGAGCAGAAAGAGAAGGAGCAGCGCCTCGAAATTTACATTCCGAACGGCCCGCGCCTTGGCACGCACGTCATCGATGCCCTTCATGTCAAGAAGGCCTTCGGAGACAAGCTTTTGTACGAAGACCTGAATTTTACGCTGCCTCCTGCAGGCATTGTCGGAATCATTGGGCCGAACGGTGCTGGTAAGACGACCATCTTCAAAATGATTATGAACCAGCTGCAGCCTGATGCCGGTGAGTTCAAGGTCGGGGAGTCGGTGAAAATCAGCTATGTGGACCAAACGCACTCAAAGCTGTATGCAGACAAGTCGATTTTTGAACTAATCGCCGACGGTCAAGAGCAGTTTGAACTGGGCGGTCAGTCGATGAATTCCCGTTCGTACTTATCGCGGTTTAACTTCAGCGGAGCCGACCAATCCAAAAAGGTTGGTGTTCTTTCTGGAGGGGAGCGCAACCGTCTGCACCTTGCAATGGCATTGAAAGAAGGCGGAAACGTGCTTCTACTGGACGAACCAACGAACGACCTCGACATCAACACGCTTCGTGCACTTGAAGAAGGCCTTGAGAGCTTTGCGGGCTGCGCCGTGATCATTTCGCACGATCGTTGGTTCTTGGACCGAGTGTGCACCCACATTCTGGCGTTTGAGGGCGATTCAGAAGTGTACTACTTCGAGGGGTCGTTCAGCGACTACGAAGAGAACAAGAAGAAGCGCCTCGGCGGTGGGATTGAGCCACGCAAGTTCAAGTACAAAAAGCTGGTGAAGTGAGCCAAGCCCGACCCGCCAAAGGAACCCGCGACTTCGCTGCTGCCGATGTAATGCGCCGCCGCCACGTAGTTGGCGTTCTTCAGCGCGTCTTCGAACGGTACGGGTTTGCTCCCTTAGAAACTCCGTCGTTCGAGAACCTCGATACCTTGATGGGTAAGTACGGTGAAGAGGGTGACCGCTTGATTTTTAAGATTTTGCGATCTGGCGACTTTATGAAGTCGGTGTCGGATCCCTCGCAACCAAAGGCGTCAGAGCTCGCGGACAAGGCGTTGCGCTACGATCTGACGGTTCCTTTTGCTCGTTATGTGGCCCAGAATGCGGGTCAACTGGCAATGCCATTTAGGCGCTACCAAATCCAGCCGGTGTGGCGAGCCGACAATCCGCAAAAGGGTCGCTTTCGCGAATTTTACCAGTGCGATGCCGATGTAGTGGGTACTTCGAGCCTGTGGCAAGAGGTTGAGCTTGTAGCCATGTACCACCATTCTTTTGCCGAGCTTGGTCTCGATGTAGCGGTTCGCGTCAACCACCGCGGTCTACTGGCCGGAATCGCTGAAGTTGCGGGGTTGGGCGATCGCCTGATTGATTTTACGGTGGCCTTGGACAAACTCGACAAGATTGGTCCCAACGGGGTCCGTGCCGAATGGCGCAAACGCGGATTTACCGACGCCCAGTGTGCTGCACTTGAGCCTGCGCTGCAGCCCATGGGTGACCTTAATGCTACGTTGGACCGAATGGCTGCGTGGCTTTCGGAATCAGCGGCAGGGTCTGCTGCGGTCGAAGAGCTTCGCTGGCTTATGGCGCGGGCAAGTGCCACGGGTCGCTTGGAGCTCGACGTCACCTTGGCCCGCGGGCTGAACTACTACACGGGCTGCATTTTTGAAGTGCAAGCGCTTGGAGTTGCCATGGGCAGCGTCGGTGGTGGCGGTCGCTACGACAACCTTACCGGTATTTTTGGCGTTCCGGGCCTCAGTGGGGTCGGAATCAGTTTTGGTCTGGACCGCATCGTACTGTGCCTCGAGGAACTCGGCCTGTTGCCTGAGTTGGCTTCTGGACCTCAAGCCATGGTGTTTCAGTTCAGCGAAGCGGAGTCTGACTTCGCCTTTCAAGTGGCAGAAGCGTTGCGCGCTGCCGGAGTCCGCACCGTGCTTTATCCCGAGCCGGCCAAAATCAAAAAACAGTTTGACTACGCCGAAAAAATCGGTGCAGGATATGCGGTGATGGCCGGAGCTCAAGAACAAGCTGCCCAGTCTATTCAGGTTAAAAACCTGCGGTCGGGCGAACAGTTGAGCGTAACCTTGGCCGATTTGGCGGGGTTTGCGTGGTAGCGGCTTAGAGCTTTACTCGAGCTCCGAGCCGTACAACCCCAAATTCTGCATTGAGCGAACCGTTGCGGCTAAAGTTGGATTGCTGGGACCAACCTGCGGTAAACTTCCACGTTTTGTTCGGTTCCCAATTCAGTGCTGCGGTCCCGCGAAGTCTTCTTGTGGTAGACCACGGTGCTAGACTTGCCGTCCATGCTTCTGCTCCGAGTTCGGGAGTCCAGTCACCTAATTTTCGTTCCGCGTAGATACCCCAGCGAACTCGGGCTCCGCGGTTGACGTGGTAGCGCGTTCCAAAGGTCACATCTGCAATCTTGTGGCCGTTCCATTTGAATTTGAATCCCTTTTCAATTGCGACGGTGTGCCGAGGATTGACCAACGCGTGGAGTGGGGCTCTAAACTCGTAGAAGTACTTAATACGGTTCTTGGCCTCATGCGTAAGTCTGAGGTCAGAAAACTGCTGGTACCCTGAGCTGCGCCATCGTGATTCAAACGAAGCGCCGAAGTTCCAGCGTTTGGATAGGTCGTACTTCGCATTGAGCGCGGTCCATACTTCAGTTTGGGCGTGCACCGCGAGTGCGCATGCGAGTGCGGTCGCAAAGGCCAGCGAT
>JBIPMA010000132.1:0-4049 GCA_044369335.1 Schleiferiaceae bacterium
GCCGACCGCGGAATCCAGGTCATCATCGCCGGAGCCGGTGGCGCCGCCCACCTTCCCGGCATGGTCGCCAGCGCCACGCCGCTTCCCGTCATCGGAGTTCCGGTGAAGAGCAGCAATTCGATTGACGGTTGGGATTCCGTGCTGAGTATCCTCCAAATGCCCAAGGGCGTGCCCGTGGCCACCGTGGCCCTCAACGGCGGAGCCAACGCCGGAATCCTCGCCGCCCAAATCCTCGGAGCCTCAGACCTCGCGGTCCGCGCACGGATTTCTGCCTACAAAGAGTCCCTGCGCCTTGCGGTCGAGGACATGGCGAAGTCGTTGGAAAACCAGTAACTAGCAACTAGTTACTAGTTTTACGCCGAAAGCTATAAAGCTTTCAACCGCGCCATCACCACATCTTTTTTGCGGTTCGCCACGGGGACGTTTGAATCGTCTTCGAGGATAAGGTATCCGCCGTCGCTGGGCACGTAGCGCTTGACCACGTCCATATTGACGAGGTGAGATTTGTGTACGCGCTCAAAGTCGTAGGGCGACAGAATCGACTCGTAGTCCTTGAGGGTGCGCGACGCAAGGAGCTTCTTGCCTCCGCGCATAAAAAACTGCGTGTAGTTCGAGGTGGACTCACAGCGCAGGATTTCAGTGATGCGCACAATGTGCATGCCCTCGGTGCTCGAGATCACGAGCTTCTTGTCGCCGCGGTCGCGCAGGTTGTCGACGAGGGCCCCGAGTTGGGCCGACGGAAGGGCCGCCGTGGCTTTTTTGACGGCGCGCGCAAGCTCTTCGGGGTCAATGGGCTTGAGCAGGTAGTCGATGGCGCTGGCTTTGAAGGCGCGCAGCGCGTAGCTGTCGTGGGCGGTGACGACGATGACGGCTCCGGTCCACTCCGGATCGTCGGTTGAAAGGCGCTCAAGGAGGTCAAAACCGAGTTCTCCGGTAAGGTGAACGTCGAGAAAGAGTAGGTCGGGCTTGTGGCCGAGCAGCAACTCCCAGGCCTCGTCGACCGTAGACGCCTCAAGCACTTCGCGCACTTGGGGGCAAAACAAATCCAGTTTGCCGCGCAGCGCCTTGCGGCTGGGGGCTTCGTCGTCGAGTAAAAGGGCCTTCATCAATGCGAACTTAACCTATGCACCCCAGACTTCGTCCTTCGGGAGCGCAAGGATGACGCGCGTTCCCTCATTGAGGTCGTCAACCGAAAGCGTGTAGGCCTTGCCACTCGCCTCGGTCAGGGCTTTGAGCCGGTTTTCAAGGATTCGGGTCGCCATCGAGCGCTTATGGCCTTCGTCTCCGGTGCGTTTGGCGGAGGCTGCGACGCGGCCGATTCCGTTGTCTTCAATCTCGATTCGGATGCGGTCCGGCTCTACGGACTGCAGCACGCGCAGCGTGAGGCATCCGCGCCGACCCTGAAGCGGCCTTAGTCCATGCAAAATGGCGTTTTCGACGAGGGGCTGCAAGAGCATGGGCGGAACCGATAGCTCGCTCGCATCCAAGGACTCATCCACTTCACTGACGAAGTCAAAGCTTTCGTCAAAGCGCATTTGCTCAAGTGCGATGTAGTGCGCCAAGGCTCCCAGTTCGTCGTGCAGCGGAACCCGCTCCTGATCCGCCTTCTCAAGGGTGTAGCGCATCAGGCTCGCAAAGCGATTGAGGTACTGGACGGCCTCGCGGGGCTTTTGCTCCATCACGAACGATGAAATCGACTCCAGCGCGTTAAACGTGAAGTGCGGATTCATTTGCAGGCGAAGCGCCATGCGCTCGAGCTCGGACTTCTCGGCAGCCCACTTCTTCGCCTCGCGACGGCGGCGCAGCACGATGAGCGCCAAGCCCAACCCGGATCCCGCCAGTACAACGAGCCCTGGAACCCAGTAGCGCGGCTGACCCCACCACGGGCGCGGAATCCGAATCGTAAGTACGTGCCACGGAACCCCATCAATTTCGACCGTATGCCGGCCTGAAGGCAAGCCCGAAAGGGCGATGCTGCGCGCCACGCCAAGGTCAATCCACTCGCCTTGGTTGAGGCGGTAGCGCAGGGCTTGGCGCTCGGCGCCGGGGGCTCCGTGCCGTACCAACCGAAGCAGGACGTTGGATCCGCGCTGCCCGGCCGACACATCCCACGAGCGCAGCACCCAACGCGGCGTTGGCGCGGTCGCCACGGCACGTCCGGGAGCCCAGACCCAGATTCCGCGCTCTCCCCACACCCACTGGTAGCCGTGCTCGTCCCAGCTTCGCGGCTGCACAAGGTTTGAAGGTTCCGCACAGGGCGTGAACGCGGACCCGTTCCACTGAATCCAGCCCGAGGTCGTCTCGAGAACCGGGATTTGGTTCGAAAATCCAGAGCGAAGCACCCATTCGTTGACCACGGGCTTCCACTGGCGACCGGTCCACGAACGCGCACCGAACTCACCAAAAAGCAACCACTTGGCGCGACCCAATTCGGCGATTCCGCTGGGGACTCCGCCCTTGGGCAAGGGGAGTTTCGTAAGGCTACGCGGCCCGAGAATTTGGAGTCCGCGGCTTCCGAGCACGATGAGGCTGTCGGGTCCAAGGTGGGCGACTGAAGTGATGCGGCCCACATTGAACGACGCGGTGCGCACGTCGTACCACTGCTCGGGCTTCGGAAGGCGAACCACCCCATCGGACTGGGGCAGCAACAGGCCTCCGTTGCCGTCCAAAGCGAGGGTTTGGGCACGGTCCAACGGGCTTCCGTTGAGGGCGTACAGCGGTCGGGGCGCGCCCTGGTCCACCCAGTACAGTCCGTCGGCATTCACTGCCCACCACGCGGATTCTTTTTCGGCCGGAACCCAGTGCCAATCCGCCGAACGGCCCGTCGACACACGCTTCCAGCCCCCTTCGCTCAAGCGCGAAAGTCCCGAGTCAGTAACCGCCCACAAGCCTTCAGAGTCAATGGCTGCCGATGCTACGGCTTGGTCGGTAGCGAGCGTCCACATTCCGGATCGTCCACGAACCCAGAGTCCGTGCTCGCTGCACACCCACCAGGTAGAACCGCGGCGCCCAAATTGCGTGGCCCCCCGAAGTTCCGGTCCCTGAACCACTTGAAAACTACCGCCCGGAATCCGAAGGTAGAGGCGATTCTGCTGGAGGGCCCAAACACTGTCTCGGTTTGATGCCACGTCAACCACCGGTCCCTTCACCTGAGCCACTGGGACTGCCGACCGATCCAAACTCACAAAACGAAGTCCCTCGCTGGTGGCGGCAAACGCCCCGCGGTCCGCCGGAGCCACCGCAAGTACGATGGGGGGAACCTCGCCAAATTCCGTGGTGTAGACAGCGTCTCCGTCGAAGCGAACGACCCCCTCGTCCAAGGTTGCCATCCACCACTGCCCGTCGGCATCCACCACGAGGTCAAGGATTTCAAGGCCGCGAAGCTGCGGATCGGTGGCGCGCACTTCTACGGCAAACGACAGACTTTGCGCGCCCAACACAGTCGCTATTGCGCAAAAAAGTCCAGTGAGTGCACGCCGCATGCGGCGAAGGTAGGCCGCATCCCGAAACATCCGTGTGCCCACGGCTCTAGGTCGGCAGGTTCTGCCAGCTTCGCTCAATGAAACACGTGTACCTCTTGCTCACTTTTTGCCATGGTTTTTTGGCTTGCGGCCAGCTGCAGCTTGACCCCTGGCTGCACAGCCTGAAGCCACATCCCTTGGCGGCCTGGATCGAACACTCTGGTCCCAAACCCGGGCTTACCCAGGCCGTGGCCTGGGGCCGCTACGAGCGCCTGTCGGGCGGAATTTCATGGAATGCCCTTGGTCCCCAAGCTTGGATCATGTCTGAGGTCCCGGTACACAGCTCGGCCGACCTTTCGTTCGGCCTGGGTTGGGATGGACTTCGCCCCCAAATTATCACCCGTTGGCACTCAGGCCCGTGGGTGGTTGCAGCCCTTCCACTGAGCGGAACCTGGTCCGCCACCTGGCGCCAGCGCCAAACCTCGGGCTGGATCCTCACTGCCCACGTCGAACAAAACCTCATCGCCCTGCGCACCGAATGGATTCTGGGCATCGAACGAGACCAACTCGCCCTTTACGCCAGCTCGC
>JBIPMA010000134.1:0-4045 GCA_044369335.1 Schleiferiaceae bacterium
CCACTGCGCTCAGCCCCGCAACTTCTGGAAGGGCCCGCAAGGCTTCAAGGTCCACTTCAGCATGGATGCCCTCGGTCGGCGAAAGGGTGTAGGGGGCGTGCATGCCCTCGTAGGCCGCGCGCACCATCAACTCAAGCCCGTTAAACCCAGCGAGGACGACGAGCATCGCGGCAGTTCCGACGACCACGCCGAGCGCAGCGAGGCGGGCCACCCATTGGGTGAGCTTGCGGCCGCGAAGCAGGCGCCAGCCCAACTGCGGTCCGCTTGCGCGCACTACTTAAACGGATTTTCTCCGCCTTCGCGCAAAAGACGGTCGATGTTGGCCTCGTACTCCATCGAATCGTCGGCGAAGTACTGCAGGTTCGGAATTACGCGCAACTGGTGGCGCACACGACCTGCCAGCTCGTTTTTAATGCGCGGTGCGTGCTCTTCAATGAACTCCATCGCCTTTTGGGTGCGGTCAATTGGGAAAAAGCTGAGGTATACGCGCGCCAGCCCGAGGTCCGGAGTCACCCGAATTTTGCTCACGGTAATGAGGGTTCCGGGAAATTCCGCGGCCGCCAAGGCGCGAAACACCTCGGCCATGTCGTGCTGCAGCAGCGAATTAATACGTTTTTGGCGGATGGATTCCATACCTGCAAAAGTACCGCTAATTTTAGGGCAATGCTTCCCTCTCCCCATTGGCTCGGAATCGAGCACCTCGGAATCGCCGTGCGCGACCTCGACGCCGCCGAAATCCTCTATACTGGGCTACTCGGAGTCGGACCCTACAAGCGCGAAGAGGTGGCCTCTGAAGGAGTCATGACCTCGTTTTTTGCGGTTGGAGGCAACAAAATTGAACTCCTTGCCGCTACCCGTACGGATTCACCCATCGCCACCTTCATTGAGAAGCGGGGCGAGGGCTTGCACCACGTCGCCTATGCGGTGGCCGACCTTCAGACCGAGCTCGACCGCCTTGACGCAGCCGGAATCGCGCTGATCCACCGTCACCCCAAGCCGGGTGCCGACGGCAAGATCATCGCCTTTTTGCACCCCAAAGCCACGGGCGGCAGCCTGATTGAGCTCTGCCAGGACATATAAATCCTAGATGAAATGCAGCGTCCGCCATCCGTAGTCGGCGGCTGAAGCAATGTTGGCGGCGTTGTCGTCGACAAACAGCACTTCGGCGGGCGAGGTAATACCCAGCTCGCGGTCCAAGGCCGCATAAATCGCAGGGTCGGGCTTGCGCAAACCCATGTCAAACGAGTAAAACACTCGCTCAAAGCAGCGCTTAAACGCCGCGTATCCGTGCGGTCCGAGTCGGCGGCGCACTTCGTCAATATGGATCGGGTTGGTGTTGCTCAAAAGGGCCAACTTGTAGCCCTTTGCTCTGAGCTGATGGAGCTTGGCCAAGGTTCGGGGCGGAACCTCAAGCAGCAACTCGTTCCACGCGCGGTCGATGCTTGAATCGGCGGCGGCCCATTTGAGCTGGCCACGCAGGGCATTTCGAAATCCTGTGACAGACAGGGCGCCGGTTTCGAATTCGTGAAAATGGTCGGCGTCGAGGTGCAGGCCGGCAGGTGCGCCAAGCGTTTGAAACGCTTTAATGCTACGCGGTGGGTCGATTTCGATGATAACGTTTCCGAAATCGAACACAATCCACCCACCAGGGTGCGACGTGAGCTCAGAAGTTTTGAGGAGGCGCATGGCCCAAAGGTCGGGTTAATTCGCCTCGGCCTTGGTGTACTTCTTGGGTGTCACGCCAAATTTTCGCTTAAAGGCGGCAATAAAATGGCTCGGATTCTGGTATCCGATTTCAAACGCGACTTCGTTCACGCTCAGGCGTCCTTGGTCCAGCATGCGGCGCGCGTGGTTGAGGCGGGTGTCCATGACGTAGCCGTAGACGGTGTTGCCGTACACTTCCTTAAATCCAGCCTTGAGGCGGTATTCGTTGAGCCCCACGCGGTCGGCCAACTGCTTGATTGTGGGCGGATCCTGCCAGAGGTCCAGAATTACGGCCTTGGCGTCGTGAATCCGCTTGAGGTTGTCCTCATCCTTGAGGAACGGACACGCAGCCGTATCGGGTTCGCTCGTGTGAAAGTAGTGTCCGAGTAGCTCGAGCACATATCCGAGATGGGCTACGCGAAGGGCATTGGTGCTCAGTTTTTTGGACCAAAGCGAATCGAGAATTACGCGCTGGCCAGCATCTACTGCACGCTGGTCGTAGATGGGGCGCTGCATGTCGGTGCGGCCTAAAAACGGAATCTCTTCGCTCTCTTCGCCGTCGGGCATAAAGAGTCGGTGCAGTCGTTCAAATCGGATTTTAATCGCGATTAAACGCTTGCCATGTGGGAGTCCCACGCCAGCCTTGAGTTCGTCTTTGGGGTTGTAGATGAAAAAACTTTGACCTTCGGGCAGCGGACGCATGTACATGGGGCCGAATTGAAATGAGGTTTCGCCATCTAAGCTAAAAAAGAGGTGCACGTTCTCGGGTTCCAAGACCAAGGTGCTGGGGGCTTCGCTGGCGCGCCCCTCAAGGCGGAGCCATTCAATGCCTTCATACAGGCTTTGGTATCGGATTGGGCTATTTGGACTCATAACTTTATGATGCTAAAATACGATTAAGCGCTATTTTGTTCAGTTTTTACTACTTCTCTTTAGGCTATGCCTTTTCTGTTTGCGGGTATAATTGATTTGAGGTCGGGGCTATTTTTGCTGCATGAAATGGCTGAAAGAATACCGTTTGATCCTAAAGCGCGACGGATGGGCGGGCTTAGTACGCCAGGCCGGATGGCCCGTGGCCATTGGACTCTTTTCATTCTTTTTGATCAAGGGACTCGCTTGGTTGGCCTTGGCCTACGGCGGACTTGAGATGATTCGCTAAAGGCGAATTATTGACTTAGTTGAGGGTCGGACTACCGACCCGACATTCCTTATTTTTGCAGGCCTCAAGCGCCCATAGCTCAGCGGTTAGAGCAGGGGACTCATAATCCCTTGGTCGCAGGTTCAAATCCTGCTGGGCGCACTAAACCCGTCACCCGCAAGGGTGGCGGGTATTTTTTTGGGACGCAGCGAGCTTGTTCAAGTTGCGGCCTGATAAATACCCGCGAATTCGCGCAGCGAATACGGGTTGAGTTTTTATCGAAAGCCCCCACCAGGAAGAGCTGAGCTAATCTGCTGGGCGCATTAAACACTGACCCTCGCAGAGAGGTCCATTGAGCTTTCTTAATGAGTAGCATACTGCGGTCCCATGTCCCTGTTAGGGCTATACTCCAAAACCAAACTACCTTTCTTATCGAAACGAGCTAAAATGCTCACAATCGATAAAAAAATATACAATTCCGCCCAGAATCAAACTATGAACAAGATTTTGACCATCCTCGCTGCTGCACTGATCGCGTCAGCGTGCACCAAAGACAGCCACAACTATGATTTTACTGTGACCAATTTGTCCAATCAGGAGATCTACGTGGAGTACACATGGCAAGGTCAAGAAATCATTGATACGGCTCAAGCGTATAATTCAACCGTATTCTACAGTGCACGTCACACCTTCAGTAACGAAAAGCATTTGACCATGGAGGAGCTTCAATCGATGTATTCGTGCAAGGTTTGGAGCGCGGACTCGAGCTACGTTGCTGACCTATCTGATCTTGACTCGTACGAGTATATGTTAGCTTCAGAGCCAATTATGGGCCTGATCTTTCATTCGTACACGTTTGTAATTGAATAGGCAAAACGTTCCCTGTTAAGTAAGGCGGGGCTAGGTGAATTACTTACCATAGAGAATGCTACGTTGAGCAAATTCCGCCTAACGCTCCAATTTGCAGAATGTTCGGTACCTTTGCACCGCAGTTGCTAGGGCGGCTGCCTTCACACCGGAGGGAGTATTAACCTTGGTGCGGCCGCTTCCGGTGCGGCGCTCCGCCTCCCTAAGGGAACATGAAATTTACAGATCTCGATCTGAACGCAGACATTTTGGATGCGCTTCAGGACCTGGGCTACGAAAGCCCCACACCGATTCAGCAGCAAGCGATTCCGCCGGCACTCGAAGGCCGCGACGTGC
>JBIPMA010000135.1:0-4044 GCA_044369335.1 Schleiferiaceae bacterium
TTTGGTGGCCATGAGCCTTCCGGCCCTCATTTCGGCCGTCAAGGGCGGAACCTCACTCGCCCCCGCAATCGAAGTCATCAACCACCCGCGCTTTGCCGTCACCGGAGGCCACCTCGCCCTGCTCGGCGACCGATTCTACCTCGTCGGAGGCCATCGATTCGACGGCAGCTACAACCCCCACGGCCCCACCCACGGACCCGGGTTCAGCCAAGCCTACACCAACGCCGTGCGCAGCTTTGACCTGCGCCGTCCGGGCGGCCAGCTTCAGGTCGCCAACGTGGACTCTGTAGTCGACCCCGTGCACCTGCACCGCCGCGACTACAACCTCATGCCGCAGATTTACGCCAACGGCACCCCCGGCTTCATGATCTCGTCCGGAGTCTTTCAGCCCACCATCGACCTGCCCTTTTTGTACCCCGTCGAGGTCACGGCGACCGGAATCGTTCCGCGCACCGACTTCAGCCAGTACCTGAGCCACTACCACAGCGCGTCCACGGTGCTCTACGACTCGGCCACCGAGCGCAACCTCAACCTCTTTTTTGGCGGAATCTCGCAGTACCACTACGTCAACGGAACCCTCGTCGACGACCAAAACGTGCCCTTCGTATCGACCATCTCGGCCGTCGTTCGCGATTCCGACCAAAGCCTGCACGAAGTGGTGCTGCCCGTGAGCATGCCCGGCCTCAAGGGAGCCTCTGCCGAATTCTTGGCCAACCCCGCCGTCGTGCACACGCCCCACGAGGTCCAACTGCTGCCCGCCAGCTTTGACAGCCTCGTCCTCGGCCACATTGTCGGCGGAATCGATTCGCAGCTCGAAAACGCCTTTACGAACAACTCCACCGGATCCACCTCGGCCACGCCCACGGTCTACCGCGTGGTCCTCAAGCCCAGCAACGGCATTGGTGTCGAAGAAGTTCCTGCCACGCAGCCCTTCACTTTTTCGGTCCTTGGCCGCGGAACCAACGCCGCCATCCAGCTCCCGCTCGGCCGCCCCGAAACCGGGCTCGACCTCTGGATGTACGACTCTGCCGGCCGCATCCTCTGGACCCAAACCCTCTACGACCTGCCCTCTGGCGGCCGCATCGCCCTACCGCGTCCCACCCGCGGAACCGTCTTCATCGTCGCCAGCTGGGACGGCTTGTACCACAGCGAGAAGGTGGAGCTTTAGCGAGGTTGGCTGGTTGGCAAGGTTAGCTCGTTGGTAAAGTTGGCAAGGGTAGCGAGGTTGGCTCGTTGGCTCGGGTAGCGAGGTTGGCTTGGTGGTTGCAGGTTTGGTGTTTCTAGTGACGGCGAAGCCGTGAAGCGCGGCCAGGCGTTCGGTTATAACCGGATTTTACTTTCTCTCACCACGTTGAAACAAGGGATGTAGCTGGCTCACAGACGATTAATAAAACCAGTGGTCACAGCGCCAGAAATAAGCAACTGGTAGCCACCACCGCGCCGCAGGCGCTCCAGCGCGAAGCGCCCTAGCTTCGATGCAGCCCTAGCCCGAGCGCCGAAGGCGCGGAGGGCAAAAAGCGAACGAGCCAACCTTGCCAAAGAGCCAACCTTGCTAGTGAGCCTGCAACCACGTACGCCCCACCCCCGTCTCAGCGACCAGCGGAACCGAAAGCGTGAACGCCGCCTCCATTTCGGATTTGACGAGCTCGCGAAGTGCATCGACCTCGGACGTGTAGGCGTCAAACACCAGTTCGTCGTGGACCTGAAGGATCATGGGGCTTTTGAGGCCTTCGCGCTGAAGGCGGTCGTGGATGCGGATCATGGCGAGCTTCACGATGTCGGCGGCGGTGCCTTGGATGGGCGCGTTGATCGCGTTCCGCTCGGAATGGCCGCGTACGGCCTGGTTCCGCGAATCGATGTCGCGCAGGTAGCGGCGGCGCCCCAAAAGAGTTTCGACGTAGCCCTTGGCGCGGGCAGCCGCGACTTGGTCGTCGATGTACTTTTTGATTCCGGGATAGGTGGCGAAGTACTGCTCGATGACCTCCTTGGCTTCGGTGCGCGACAGGCTGCTCTGCTGGCTAAGGCCAAAGGCTGAAACGCCGTAAATGATTCCGAAATTCACCGTCTTGGCCTGCGAACGCTGCTCGCGGGTGACCTCGGCGAGCGGAACCCCAAACACCTTGGACGCCGTCGCCGCGTGAATGTCTTCGCCGCTCACAAAGGCGTCGATCATGCCCTGGTCGCCGCTCATCGAGGCGATGACGCGGAGCTCGATCTGTGAGTAGTCGGCGCTAAGCAGCACGCGGTCCTCTCCGCCCGCCACGAACAGGTCGCGCACGCGCTGTCCGCGCTCGGTGCGAATCGGAATGTTCTGCAGGTTCGGGTTGGTCGACGACAGGCGGCCGGTGGCGGCCACGGCCTGGTTAAAGGTGGTGTGAATGCGTCCGGTGCGCGGATTCACCAGCTGCGGAAGCGCGTCCACGTAAGTGCTCTTGAGCTTGCCGACTTGCCTCCATTCGAGCAACTTGCCGACGATCGGGTGGGCCGAGCGGAAGTTTTCGAGCACCTCTTCGCCCGTGGCGTACTGGCCGGTCTTGGTCTTTTTGGCCTTGGGGTCGAGCTTGAGGCGGTCAAACAGCACCTCGCCGAGTTGCTTGGGCGACCCGAGGTTGAAGTCGACTCCGGCGAGCTCGCGCACCTCGGCCTCGAGGCGGGCGGAATCTTCGCCCAGCTCCACCGAGTAGCGCGCCAAGCCCTCGAGGTCGACGCACATTCCGGCCCGTTCCATGTCGGCCAGCACCGGCACCAGCGGGGATTCGAGGTCGTGCAGCACCGATTCGAGTCCGGCCTCGGCTAGCTTGGGCGTGAAGGCCTCGTGCAGGCGCCAGGTCACGTCAGCGTCTTCGGCGGCGTACTCGGCCACTTCGGCGGCGGGCACGTCGCGCATGCTCTTTTGGTTTTTGCCTTTGGCTCCGATGAGGGAATCAATCGAAATCGGCGTGTAGCCCAGGTAGTTTTGGGCCAGTGCGTCCATGCCGTGGCGCTGGTCGGGCTCCAAGAGGTAGTGGGCGAGCATGGTGTCGCGAAGGGTTCCGGCCAGTCGAATGCCGTAGTTGGCCAAGATTTGCAGGTCGTACTTGAGGTTGTGGCCGATCCAGGTGACGTCGGGGCGCTCGAAGTGCGGGCGAAAGTGCTCCAGCCACGCCTGGGTCGCAGCGCGATCGGCCGGAAGCGCCACGTAGTAGGCCGTATGGGCTTCCCACGAGAGCGAAAAGCCGACCATTTCGGCCTCGAGGGCGTCAAGCCCGGTGGTTTCGGTGTCAAAGGCGAGCTCACGCAGGCCGTCGAGGCTGCGCGAAAGGGCTCGGGCCGCCTCGACCGTGTCAATCAAGGTGTATGCGTGGGCTTGGGTTGCGGCGGAGCCGCCCGGAATGTGCGGCGCGGCAGGTTCGCTTCCTTCGCCTTCTTGGGCTCCACCGCCAAACAGGTCCATTTGGGCGGAATCTGCGCCGGTGGCGGGCCGCGGCGCGGCCGCCGCCGGCTTCACCTCGGCCGAGGGCGCAGCTGCAGCGGCATTGGGCAGCAAGCGCCGCGCTAGCGAGCGGATTTCAAGCTCGTCGAGCAGGGCGCGCAGCGCTTCCTCGTCGGCCGGCTCGCGCACGAGGTCGGCCTCGTCGAGCTCGATCGGGGCGTCGGTCAAAATCGTCGCCAAAACACGAGAAAGTCGCGCCATCTCGGCATGTTCGCGAACGCGCTCGCCCAGCTTGCCCTTGATTTCGTGGCCGTGTGCCAAGACGTTTTCGAGGGTTCCGTACTCGGCGAGGAGCTTGGCGGCGGTCTTCTCGCCGACCCCGGCGATTCCGGGAATGTTGTCGACCGCGTCGCCCATCAGCCCGAGGATGTCGATCACCTGATCCACCCGCTCGATGCCCCACTTTTCGCAGACCTCGGCGGGGCCCATCACCTCGGCGGGTTCGCCTCCGCGCGACGGCTTGTACATCTTGACTCGGTCGGTCACAAGCTGCCCAAAGTCCTTGTCGGGCGTCATCATGAACACCTCAAAACCGGCCTTTTCGGCTTGGTGGGCCAAAGTTCCGATGACGT
>JBIPMA010000136.1:0-4041 GCA_044369335.1 Schleiferiaceae bacterium
GGAACTGATCGCGCCCGTCCGTAGGTCAAGCCCCGGCTGCAGGCGGTTGGCCAAACTGCTTTTGCCGACTCCACTGTGGCCGCTAAAAAGCGAAACCTTGCCGCGCAGCACCTCGCGCAGGGCGTCGAGCCCATCGCCCGTCTCGGCCGAAACCCGCAACGTCTGGTAGCCTGCCTGACCGTAGGCAGCCTCGCGGTACGCCAACTCGGCCTCGCTGGCCTCATCGAGCGCGTCCACCTTGTTGAATGCGATCACCGTCGGAATCCGGTAGGCCTCAGCCGTCGCCAAAAAGCGATCCATGAATCCGTACAGCGTCACCGGCTCAGCCACCGTGGCAATCAGCACTGCCTGGTCGATGTTGGCGGCGATCACCTGCGACTTGCGCGACAAGTTGACCGACTTGCGTACCAGGTGGTTGCGGCGCTCGTGCACCCCGGTAATCGCCCAGCGTCCCTCGGACTCTGGAACCACGTCAACCTGATCTCCCACCGCGACGGGGTTGGTCGCGCGGCTGCCCGCAAGGCGGAGCGCGCCGCGCAGGCGCGCGTCGGCCTGGGTTCCGTCGGCAAACTGCAGGCGGTACCAGCTTCCGGTTGATTTTAAGACGAGGGCTTCCATCGGAACACCAAAGATATCGGCTTACCTTCGGCCTTCGTTACTCTTCGCCATGTCGATTGCTGCAGAAAATCTTCGCAAGACCTACGGGCGCCAAAATGCGCTCGACGGATTTACCCTAAACGCCCAACCCGGACAGATCTACGGCCTGCTCGGCCCCAACGGAGCGGGTAAGTCCACCTTCATGAAAATTGTGTGCGGACTGATTCCGGCCGACGAAGGTTCCGCCCAAGTACACGGAATGGATTGCGCCACCGACAGCCTCGAAGTGCGCCGCATTCTGGGCTACCTGCCTGAGCAGAATCCGCTCTACCCCGACCTGTACGTGACCGAGTACCTGCACTACGTCGCCGACCTCTACCAGGTGGACCGCGACCGCGCCGAGCAACTCATCGCCGACGTGGGCCTCACCCCAGAGCGCCACAAGCGCATCGGCGAGCTTTCAAAGGGCTACCGCCAGCGCGTCGGCCTCGCCGCCGCCCTGATTCACGACCCCAAAGTCTTAATTCTCGACGAGCCCACCACCGGCCTTGACCCCAACCAGCTCGTTGAAATTCGCCAGCTGATTCGCCGCGTCGGTAGCGACAAAACGGTGATTCTCAGCACCCACATCATGCAAGAGGTGCAGGCGATGTGCGACGTCGTCGGATTCATTCGCCGCGGCCAGCTGGTCCGCGAAGCCTCGATCGAAACCTTCGGTCCGGGCAAAGAAGACCTCGAGGCGGCGTTTCGGGCGGCTACGAAGTAGGTCGGAACATCCATTTAACCACGGTTGTGTGCGGACTCTTTTTTGGAGCTTGCACCCATGAATAGTATTGAATTTTCCTTAAATTCGTACGTAAATACGTACGTAAACATGATTGCGGTTAACTACTCCGAACTCCGCGCTGAGCTCAAATCCCTGCTCGACAAAGTCGAACACGACAACGAACTGGTGGTAATTAAACGCTCTAAAGGGAGGGGTGCCGTACTAATGTCTATTCAAGAGTACAACGACCTGAAGCTCGCCGTTGACGTGCTCAAAGGCGAATTGGAATTAGCCAAAGGACGAGGGATTCCGCTTGAATAATGCGTGCGGTCGTCTTCAGTCTTAACGGCCACTACCTATGAACTCTTCCGCCAGAAGAGGTCAATCGGAACCCCGCTCAAGTCGTACATCTGGCGCATCTGGTTCTCCACAAAGCGCGAGTAGCTGTCCTTGACGTACTGAGGCAGGTTGCAGAAAAACACAAACTGCGGGTACTTTGTCGGAAGCTGCGTAATGAACTTAATCTTGATTTCCTTGCCCTTGTAAATGGGGGGCGGCTGGTACTTGACCATTGAAAGCAGGCGATCGTTGAGGTCTGTCTTCGAAATTCGGGTCGAACGGCGGCGGTACACTTCCATAGCCTCTTCGATGGCCTTGAGCACTCGCTGCTTGGTGAGCGCCGAAGTGAAGATGATGGGCACGTCGTTAAACGGCTGCAAACGTTTCTTAATCGCTGCCTTGTACTCCTCAAGCGTCTGAGTTTGCTTCTCGACGAGGTCCCACTTGTTCACCACTACAATCAAGCCCTTGCGGTTCTTGTAAATCACGCTGGTGATGGCTAGGTCTTGCGCTTCGAGTCCGTGCTCCGCATCAATCACGAGCATGCACACGTCGGAATCTTCGATGGTGCGCAGCGTACGCATGTTGCTGTAGAACTCAAGGTCCTCGTGCACTTTAACTTTTTTACGGAGTCCGGCCGTATCAAGCAGCACGAAGTCCATTCCGAACTTGGTAAAGCGCTGGTTGACGGTGTCGCGGGTGGTTCCGGCGATGTCTGTGACGATGCTGACCTCTTCTTCAAATAGGGCGTTGGTGATCGACGACTTGCCCACATTCGGACGGCCTACAATGGCCAAGCGCGGTAGGCCCTCCCAGGGGTCGAGCTCGCTTCCCTCATCCTCAGATGCCGGAGGCAAAACGGTAATGAGCTGGTCGAGCAACTCGCCGGTTCCGCTTCCGTTTACCGAGCTCAGCGCAAAGGGCTCTCCGAATCCAAGGCTGTAGAATTCAGCAGCTTGCGCTGACCGAGCGTGGTTGTCAACTTTATTGGCCACAAGTAGCACTGGCTTCTTTTGGCGGCGCAGGAGCTGCGCAATTTCTTCGTCGTCGGGACTCAGTCCGTCTTCGGCATCCACCAAAAAGAGCACAGCATTGCACTCGTCGAGCGCGGCCTTGACTTGGCGGCGGATTTCGCCTTCAAATACGTCGTCGGAGCCTTCGACCCAACCGCCCGTATCCACGAGGGTAAACACGCGTCCGCCCCACTCGGCGCTGCCGTAGTGGCGGTCGCGCGTCACACCGGCAACCGAATCCACAATGGCTTCGCGCTTTTGCACCAGGCGGTTAAAAAACGTCGATTTGCCCACGTTGGGGCGACCTACAATGGCGATTAACGACCTCATACTAGTATCCGAATTGCTTGAGCGAACGGGCGTTGTCGCGCCAGTCCGGCTGAACTTTTACAAAGAGCTCCAGGTGAACCTGGCGCTGAAAAAAGGCCTCCATGGCCTTGCGGGCACCGATTCCGACCGACTTAATCGCCGCACCCTTGTGGCCAATGATGATGCCCTTTTGCGAATCGCGCGAAACGTATAAAATCGCCCGGATCTTGTGAATGTCTTCACCTTCTTCAAACGTGTCAATCGCAACTTCTACCGAGTACGGAACCTCTTTTTGGTAGCGCATCAGTATCTGCTCGCGGATAATTTCAGACGCCACAAAGCGCTCGCTGCGGTCGGTTAACTGATCCTTTTCGTAGTAGGCTGGGCCTTCTGGGATCAATTCCAAAACGCGCGACATCAAGTAGTCTAGGTTAAACCGATTCAGTGCACTGATCGGAATAACCTCTGCCTGCGGAAGCAGCTCTTGCCACTTCACCACTTCGGCCTCGAGCATTGCCTGGTCCTTGAGGTCAATCTTGTTGAGCAGCAGCAGCACCGGAGTCTTCGTCGTCTGCAAGTGCTTGAACAGTCCCTCATTTTTGAGCGGACCCTCACCCAGCTCCACCACGTATAAGAAGACATCAGCGTCCTTCAATGCCTCGCGCACGGCGTCGAGCATGCGCTCTTGCAGTTCATAGGCCGGGTCCAGCACTCCCGGAGTGTCTGAAAAGACAACTTGGTAGTCGTAGGCCTCTGTTTCGCCGTTGAGAATTCCAAAAATTCGGTGGCGCGTGGTCTGCGCCTTAGGCGTGATGATGCTGAGGCGTTCCCCCACCAGCGCGTTCGCAAGCGTCGACTTGCCCACGTTGGGGTGGCCGATAAGGTTAACAAATCCAGACTTGTGGGGTTTTGACATGGCTGCAAAGGTCGGGCTTTTTCACCGGACTCCCGCCGACTTGCGCATTTTAAATGGATGTTGTACCTTTGCCGTCCATATCGCGGGGTGGAGCAGTTGGT
>JBIPMA010000187.1:0-2975 GCA_044369335.1 Schleiferiaceae bacterium
CGGGCAAGAATGCCTCAAGACCGAACACGTCGACGATCATACCACCCTTCGTACGGGCCTTCACGTATCCTTGAACAATTTCTTCAGCTTCAAACGCTTCATTCACGCGATCCCAAGCTTTGATTGAGCGGGCCTTGCGGTGAGAAAGCACGAGCTGTCCCAACTTGTCTTCTTGCTTGTCTACGAGTACCTCAACGAGGTCACCGACTTTAAGATCTGGGTTGTAGCGGAACTCGTTCAGCGAAACAACACCCTCTGACTTCGACGAAATGTCGATGATGGCGTCGCGATCGGTCAGCTGTACAACTACTCCGTTCACCACTTGGTGCTCGACCGACGTAACCAAGGTAGCTTCGTAGAGCTGCTCCATTGCCTTGTGCTCTTCACCACGGGCTCCGAAACCTGACTCGTACGAGTTCCAGTCAAATGATTCTTCTTCCTCTTCTACTTCAAGAACGAGATCGAGCTCATCCTCTTCTGCGGAATCTTCTGATGCCTCAACTTCAGGCATAGATTCTACTTCAGTAACTTCGGGGGTAGCCTCCACTTCAGCAGCGGCTTGTTCTTGGATTTGGCCCTCCAATTCGGGATTTAGCTCTTCAGACATGAGCTTGGGGTCTTGTATCTGGCGCACGGAAAGGACTAAAGCGCAGCACCGAGAGACGTTAGGTATTGTTTCCCAGCTTGGCGTCCTTTCGCAATGCGTACCAAAATGGGACTGCAAAGGTACAAAAAATCAATCTTCACATTTACAGTAGCATAAAAAAAGCCCCGGCGTGGGCCGGGGCTTCAGGTACTCAATACTGTTATGCGCTGAATTTCTTCTTCAGTAACTCTGTTGTCGTTGAACCTGGTCGCTCAAGCGGCATAGCCAATGCGCGATCCCAGATCAAGTTCGTGAGCACTCCGAGTGCACGCGAAACACCGAATAGGACGGTGTAAAAGTCATATTCAACCATACCGTAGTGCATCAGCAGTTGGCCGCTGTGCGCATCAACATTGGGAAATGGATTCTTCACCTTTCCAGTCGCCTCAAGAATTCCAGGTACTACTTCAAAAATGTTTGAAATAACCTTGAACAAGGGGTCTTCAGGCATGTGTTTCTGAGCAAACTCGCGCTGGGCCATGTAGCGAGGATCGGTCTTGCGCAGTACGGCGTGTCCAAATCCAGGAACCACCTTGCCAGCTCCCAACGTGTCGTGAACATACTGCGCAATTTGATCCTTGCTCGGCTCTTGAGTGCCCAAGTCTTCGAGCATTTCAAAAGTCCACTTAATGACCTCTTGGTTGGCAAGGCCGTGCAGTGGGCCAGCCAACCCATTCATACCCGCCGCGAAGCTTTGATAGGCATCACTTAGAGCAGAACCAACCAAATGAACCGCATGTGCTGAAACGTTACCTCCTTCGTGGTCCGAGTGAATGGTCATGTACAGGCGCATCAATTCACGGAACTCTTCGTTGTCGTACCCGAGCATGTGCGCAAAGTTCCCCGCCCAATCTAACTTGGGATCTGGTTCAATATGCTCACCGTTTTTGTAGGTACGGCGATAAATATAGGCGGCAACTCGAGGCAGACGCGCAATAAGATTCATCGCGTCCTCGTACGTATACTCCCAGTACTCCGACTTGCTGATTCCGCGCGCATATGCCTTGCCAAATTCCGTTTCAGTGCGAAGCGCCATGATACCCACTACAAACTGGGTCATGGGATGCGCCGTCATGGGCAGTGCGTCAATGGTCTTGAACACATGAGGAGGAACAATCGCCCGACGGGCCCAACTATTACTAATGCGGCGAACATCGTCGTCGTTCGGCAGCTCGTTCATCAAAATCAAGTGAAAGAGACCTTCTGGAAGCGGTTCCTCCCCACCTGGGTACTTGGGAAGAAGCGACTGCAATTCCGGAATGCTGTATCCGCGGAAGCGAATACCCTCTTGAGCATCTAGCTTGGAAGTCTCACAAATCAGCGCAGTCATGCCACGCATGCCTTGGTAGATCTGTGCTACAGTAATCTCTCCAAGCGACTTTTCTCCGTGCTCGGCCAAAAAGGCCTTAATCTCAGCTTGAGCTGGCCCTATTTTTTCTGCAAAATGTTCTTTAATCCGATCCATTATCAAGGGGTTGTTTGTCGGTTACTTAAAATTTGCTCCGGGGTAGATCGCAGTCGAACCGAGCATTTCTTCGATGCGAAGAAGCTGGTTGTACTTCGCCATACGGTCTGAACGCGACGCGGAACCTGTCTTAATCTGACCCGTATTCAACGCCACGGCCAAGTCGGCAATGGTTGAATCTTCGGTTTCGCCCGAGCGGTGCGACATTATGCACGTCATACCGTTGCGCTGCGCCTTTTGCACGGTCGCAATGGTTTCAGTCAATGTTCCAATTTGATTAACCTTCACCAGAACTGAATTTGCGGCATTGAGCTCGATGCCCTTGGTCACGCGATCTACGTTGGTTACAAAAAGGTCGTCACCAACAATCTGAACGCGGTTTCCGATGGCGGAATTCAATTTTGACCAACCACTCCAATCGTCTTCAGCAAGGCCATCTTCAATCGAAAGGATGGGGTATTGGTTCACCCAATTGGTCCAGTACGACACCACCTCGTCAGTGGTCATCGTGGCTCCGCCCGACTTCTTAAACGTGTACAAACCTGTCTTCTCGTTGTAAAGCTCGGTCATTGCCGCATCCATGGCGATGTACAAATCCTTACCTGCAGTAAATCCGGCTTTCGTGATTGCTTCAAGGACTGTTTCAATAGCCTCCTCATTCGAACGAATATTTGGCGCAAATCCGCCCTCATCGCCCACATTTGTACTGTAGCCCTTAGCCTTCAGCACCGACTTGAGGTGGTGAAAAACTTCGGTTCCCATTTGAAGGCCTTGGCTAAAGCTCGTTGCACCCACAGGCATCACCATGAACTCCTGAAAATCAATAGCGTTGTCTGCGTGCGCCCCACCGTTCAAAATGTTCAT
>JBIPMA010000137.1:0-4026 GCA_044369335.1 Schleiferiaceae bacterium
GCCCACGAGAATGACGTCAACGCCCGCGGAATCCACCAGCTTGGCGAACGTGTAGTCGTAGGCGGTGAGCATTGAAATTTTGATTCCGCTGTGCTTCAATTCGGCCAGCGAATGCGTGGTCACCTTTTTAAAGGACTCTGGACCGGTCTTTTTTTGCGTCGACATGAGGCAAAGGTAGGCGAGGGCCCCGCTTTGCTATCTTTGACGTCTATGTTTCGACGCGCCCTCCTCTTTTTATTCGGAATCCTAGTGTTCGCCAGCTGCGACAACACCCTTGACGTCACCGCCGACTTTGAGCGTGTGCCGGTGGTCTACGGCGTCATCAACCCCAAAAGCGACACTCAGTACGTGCGCATCGGCCGCAGCTACTTGGGCGAGAACGGCCCGGCGGGCGGATTTGACCACCCCGATTCACTCTACTACCCAAGCTTGGTCGCCGAACTCAAGGCCTTTGGCCCCAACGGAGCGCTGATCTTTACCGAGAACTACACCGAGACCACCGATATTCCCAAGGATTCAGGACTTTTTACGGGCGTTGGCCACAAGGTCTACCGTTTTATTCGTCCAGGGTTCTCAAAGTTGCCCAACCGCACCGACTACCGCTACGAGCTGACCGTGCGTGAGGCTCCGGGTGCCGCGGTGCTGGCCTCAGCGAGCACGCCGTGCGTCGACAGCATCAAGCTTAAGTCGCCCGGGTACTTTGGTACGTTCAAGTTGGCCATTGCTTCCAAAAACGGCTACAAGCTCGAGTGGTACCAGGCCAAAAATGCCCGGTCCTACCAGGGCTATGTGGACTTTCACTACATGGAAATGCCGGTGGGTCGCCAGGCCGATTCGGTGCGCCGCACGGTGCGCTACCCACTTCCGTACATCACGGGCGGAACCCTTTCAGGCAACGTACTCATCAGCAACACCATCGACTACCAAACGTTTTACACGTTTTTGAAGGAGCGCATCCCCGCGCCCGCCACCGGCAACGTGCGCTTCTTTCGCGGAATGGCGCTCTACCTCAACGCCGGCAGCGACGACCTCGCTACCTACATTTCGGTATCGCAGCCCTCGAACTCGATCAACCAGGACCCACCATTCTTTACCAATATTCAGGGCGGAGCCGGAATCTTCGGCAGCAAGTCGTCAATCTTTCGTCCGTACTTGGGCCTGTCGAATCCGTCGATCGATAGTTTGGGCAATTCGAAGCTAACGTGTGCCCTGCAGTTTGCCCGCGCCTCGGGCGGAGACACCTGCGCCTGTGGGCCCCAGCGCCTCTGGGACCGCTGCTTCTAACCCGGTTCAAACTAGTTAAAGCCATGAACCGCGCCAATTCGGCGCGGTTTTTTTGTGCGCCCCTGCCAAATTGTCTGAATTTGGCAGGGTTCCGCCCCTGTGCCGCCGGTGGTACAGTGCTTGCCCAATCTTGGACAAATCAACACCAAAGAACTCCAAATCATGGGAAAAATTATCGGCATAGACCTCGGAACAACCAACTCCTGCGTCGCCGTTATGGAGGGCAATGAGCCCGTTGTTATTCCGAACTCAGAAGGTAAGCGCACGACGCCCTCGGTAGTCGGGTTTGTGGATGGTGGCGAGCGCAAAGTGGGCGACCCCGCAAAGCGCCAGGCGATCACCAATCCCACCAAAACGATCTTTTCGATCAAGCGCTTTATGGGCGAGTCCTACTCCAACAGCGAGAAGGAAGTCGGCCGCGTTCCGTACCAAGTCGTGAAGGGCGATAACAACACGCCCCGCGTGCAGATCGACGACCGCGCCTACACGCCGCAAGAGATTTCGGCTATGATTCTTCAAAAAATGAAGAAGACCGCTGAAGACTACCTCGGCACGACGGTGGATGAGGCAGTGATCACGGTTCCGGCCTACTTCAACGACGCCCAGCGTCAGGCTACCAAAGAAGCGGGCGAAATCGCCGGCCTCAAAGTGCGCCGCATCATCGGCGACGGCGTATTTGAGGTGAAGTCAACCGACGGTGATACCCACCTTGGTGGTGACGACTTCGACGACCGCATCATCAACTGGTTGGCCGACGGATTCAAAGCCGACGAAGGAATCGACCTGCGCCAAGACGCGATGGCCCTTCAGCGCCTCAAGGAGGCCGCAGAGAAAGCCAAAATCGAGCTTTCGAGCACCAATGCAACAGAAATCAACCTTCCGTACATCACGGCCACAGCCAGTGGACCCAAGCACATCGTGCGCAACCTCAGCCGCGCGGAGTTTGAGCGCCTCGTAGCCGACCTGGTCGACCGTACGATCGAGCCCTGCAAGAGTGCCCTGAAGAACGCCGGACTCAGCACCAGCGACATCGACGAGGTCATCATGGTGGGTGGTTCTACCCGCATCCCCGCGATTCAAGAGGCTGTGAAAAAGTTCTTCGGCAAGGACCCCAATAAGGGTGTGAACCCCGACGAAGTTGTGGCCATTGGTGCTGCCATCCAAGGTGGAGTTTTGGCCGGCGACGTCAAGGACGTGCTGCTGCTTGACGTGACTCCGCTTTCGCTCGGAATCGAGACAATGGGCGGCGTAATGACCCGCTTGATCGAGTCCAACACGACCATTCCGACCAAAAAGTCTGAGGTATTCAGCACCGCCAGCGACAACCAGCCCAGCGTTGAGATCCACATCCTGCAGGGAGAGCGCCCCATGGCCAAGGACAACAAGACCATCGGTAGGTTCCACCTGGACGGAATTCCGCCCGCACCCCGCGGCGTGCCCCAAGTTGAGGTGACATTCGACATCGACGCCAACGGAATCCTTCACGTGAGCGCCAAAGACAAGGCGACCGGCAAGGAGCAAAAGATCCGCATCGAAGCTTCTTCAGGCCTAAGCCAAGAAGAAATCGAAAAGATGAAGAAGGAGGCCGAGGCCAACGCTGACGCCGACAAGCTCGCCAAAGAGCGCGTCGATAAGCTGAACGCCGCCGACCAAATGATCTTTCAAACCGAGAAGCAGCTCAACGAGTTTGGCGACAAGCTCGGCGACAAGAAAGGCGCCATTGAGTCTTCGCTCGAGAACCTGAAGAAGGCCCACGCAAGCCAAGAGATCAGTGCCATCGACGCCGCCATGGAGCAGATCAACGAGGCCTGGAAGAACGCTTCGGAAGAGATGTACAAGGCCCAGCAAGACGGCGCTGCAGGCGGAGACGCCAACGGCCCAGGCGCGGGATCGGCCAACGCGGCCGACGACGTGACCGACGTCGACTTCGAAGAGGTTAAGTAAACCTTAGCCGGTACAAAAAAGGCCGCCCTTCGGGGCGGCTTTTTTTTTGGGGTTGGCTGGTTGGTTGGCTGGTTGGTTGGCTGGTTGGTTGGCTGGTTGGTTGGCTGGTTGGCGAGGTTGGCAAGATTTGCAAGATTGGCAAGATTGGCTCGTTAGTTCAAAGCCCAAAAGACGATAGCTTGGTGAACTCAAGGCGCATTAAAGCGCCAAACAATGAGAAGCCGTTAGCCTGTCAGCCAACGAGCCAACCTCGCCAACCAGCTACTTCGCCCGAAAGGCCCCGTACTTGAGGATGCAGTAGATGGCGCGCACGCCGTCCTTCCAGCCGATTTTTTTACCTTCTTCGAAGGTGCGGCCGTAGTAGCTGATTCCGACCTCGTAGATGCGGACTTTCGGCACACGGGCAATTTTGGCGGTGACTTCGGGCTCGAATCCGAAGCGGTGTTCGCGCAGTTGGAGCGACTGAATGAGGTCGCGGCGAAAGAGCTTGTAGCAGGTTTCCATGTCGGTCAGGTTCAGGTTGGTGAACATGTTCGACAGGAAGGTCAGGAACTTGTTGCCGATGGAGTGCCAGAAAAAGAGGATGCGGTGGGCGTTTCCGCCCATAAAACGCGATCCGAAAACCACGTCGGCGTGGCCGTCAATCACGGGCTGCAGCAGCGCCACGTATTCGTTGGGGTCGTACTCGAGGTCTGCGTCTTGAATAATCACGTAGTCGCCAGTGGCCATGGTGATGCCGGTGTGCAGCGCGGCGCCTTTGCCCTTGTTGACTTCGTGCTTGCGGGAGGTGAGGGGCAG
>JBIPMA010000138.1:0-4025 GCA_044369335.1 Schleiferiaceae bacterium
CAGTAGCGCTGAATTGCTGCCTGAGCCGTATCGAGCGTGTAGGTTTTGGAACGGGAAAATGCCATACTGCGAAGAAACAAAAAAGGCGGCCTGAAAAGGCCGCCTTTAACATTTACAAACGCTTTGATTAGCCGATTTTTTTACCCTCGGCATCCGCGAAGCGGTACTCTAGCATTTTGAATGCATCGCGAGACACGACCTTAAGCTTTTGTCCCGCAAGGCGCGACCACTTAAACTCGAGTGTCTGCCAGAACCAGCCCTGCTTGAGGTAGGACGCCAAGAACGGATGCACATGGAGGTAAATCGGTTCTGACTTTCCTTTCTGCTTACGGCTCGCAGTCAGTTGTTCAAACTTGTGCTGGAGCGCGTCAATCAGGGTAATTGGCGCATCGATCAGCGCGTCTGGATTCTCTTCTTTCGTTTCAATCGCTTGGGCTGGGCGAACACGCTGACGCGTGATCTCCACGAGACCAAACTTCGACGGGGGAAGAATCTTATGGCGTGCACGGTCTGAAGCCATTAGGTCCTTCAATTTTTCGTACAGCTCCCGGCGGTGTTCGCCTTTGGCCATATCTATGAAGTCGACGCAAATGATTCCGCCCATGTCGCGCAGGCGAAGCTGGCGCGCAATCTCTTCAGCCGCCATGAGGTTTACCGCAAGGGCATGATCCTCTTGGCTCTCGCCCTTACCCGAACGGTTGCCCGAGTTGACGTCGATGACGTGCATGGCTTCGGTGTGCTCAACCACCAAGTAGGTGCCCTTGCCCATGTTCACCGTGCGACCGAAAGCGCTCTTAAGTTGGCGGTCCACACCGTAGTGCTGGAACACCGGAATCGCCGAGGTGTGCAACTTGACGATGTTCGCACGCTCGGGAGCAATCGCCTCCACATAGCCCTTGATGTCGTCGTAGAGGGCCTCGTGGTCAACCACGATTTGGTCAAAGCTGTCGTTGAACACATCGCGCAGGTAGGCCGAGGCCCGATCCATTTCGCGCAGCACGCACTTCTTGGGCTTTGCGCCCCGAACGTTGCGGTACAGTGTCTTCCAACGGCTCACCAAATCATTGAGGTCGGCCTCAATGTCTTCATGCGTAACTCCCTCGGCAACGGTGCGCACAATGACGCCAAAGCCCTTGGGGAGTATACTCTGCACAAGTTTGCGCAGGCGTTCGCGTTCCTTGCGGTCGCGGATCTTTTGAGAGACCGAAATGCGACCATTGAACGGTACGAGTACAATAAATCGACCCGCAATAGAAATATCAGAAGTAACCCTTGGACCTTTGGTCGAAATAGGTTCCTTCGTGATTTGAACCAGCACCTCATCGCCCGGCTTAATCAAGGCCTCCATGGCTCCGTCCTTCTCGATTTCGGGAAGGATTTCGACCTCAGATAAATCTGAAGTGTACTTGCTCTGGCGAACCTTTTTAAGGTAGTTCTGCCAGGTCGGAATCTGGGGACCAAGGTCGTGGTAGTGTAAGAAGGAATCCTTCTCGTAGCCTACGTCGACAAAAGCCGCATTTAAGGAAGGCGCACGCTTGCGCACAACCCCGAGGTACACGTCTCCTACTGAAAACTGCTGTTGCTCGTTTTCAGAGACGAGTTCGGTCAAACGACCGTCCTGAAGTAAGGCGATGATAGCGTCCGATTCGCTGGCTTGAATAATCAGCTCGGTACGCATGTTCAGCCCTTATTTCTTTTTGTGGCGATTCTTACGAAGGCGCTTTTTGCGTTTGTGAGTGGCCATCTTGTGGCGCTTGCGTTTCTTACCGCTTGGCATAGCTAATTCGTTTAATGTGTTAGTGAAGTGGATCCGGCGGGTGCCTCAGCATCCCCCTCGTTCCAAAGATCGCGTAGCTGCGTTAGTCCGCTGACGTCGGATTGGCTGTGCTCTGCGGTGTACGATTCTATGAAGGTACGCGCTTCAGCTCCACGACCGAGGTCATGAAGAGTTTCAGCGTACCGGGTGGCGACTTCTACATCGCTGGGGTAGTACTCTAGCAGGGTTTGGTAGCGCTCCAACGCACGGTCTAGCTGACCAGACATGCGCGAGAATTCACCGAGGTAGAACAAGCCATCTCGGTGTTTGGGGTCCTCTTCAACCACCTCACGAAGTAGGGTGATTGCCTCCATGGGATTGCCCGTGCCCTCTTGAATGAGGCGTACCGCCTCGCGTACCTTTTCGTCGAGTGGACTGACCGCCACCTTAGCGGTGGCAGCAGCGTTCGAATCAGGCGAAGTGGGCAACAGCAAGAACAGCCCTGCCGCAATGACAAGGACACTGACTGCTATCCACAAGGTGCGCATTGAAAAAGAGAACTGAAGGTTCGCCGTAATTACTTAACGGCTACGTTCTTTTTGACCGACTCCGCGAAGGTCTTTGCAGGCTTGAACGAAGGGATGAAGTGCGCAGGAATTACCAAAGTGGTGTTCTTTGAAATATTGCGACCAGTCTTTTGAGCGCGCTTTTTCAGCACGAAGCTTCCAAAACCACGGAGGTAGACGTTGTCACCTGATTCCATTCCGCCTTTTACTTCACGCATGAATCCTTCAACAACTGCGAGGATGTCTGCTTTTTCCATACCGGTACGGTCGGCGATGCGGGCTACGATGTCTGCTTTGGTCATGATTTGACGAGATAAAACGTTTAATAATGAGCCCTATGTGGGGCTATTTTAGCGGGCGCAAAGATAGTCCGAATTGAAGCACACACCAACAGAAATCCCCGCAATTGCCGAAAATATCATGCGGTGGTACGACCAGTCGGGCAGGCACCTGCCGTGGCGAAACCTCCGCAATCCGTATGCCATTTGGCTAAGCGAAGTGATTTTGCAGCAAACTCGTGTCGATCAAGGACTTAAGTTCTGGGAGCGCTTTCTTCGGGAACTTCCCACCGTGGAGGACCTCGCATCGGCCCCCGAGTCCAAAATCAAAGGCTTATGGAGCGGCTTGGGGTACTACCGTCGGGCAGACTTGCTGCACCGCGGGGCGAAGCAAATTGCGCGAACGGGCTGGCCGCGAGGGTCAAAGGCGTGGCTCGAAGTTCCTGGGATTGGCTCCTACACCGCAGCAGCACTTGCTTCGATTGTGGATAGCGAAGTGGTTCCGGCACTTGACGGTAACGCCTACCGCGTGTACAGCCGATTGGCGGACTGGAGCGAAACGATTGAGTCCAGCCGAAGTAAGGCGTTCATCCATTCGTTTGCCCTAAATCACATGCACCCGAAGCGCCCGGGGGACTTCAATCAAGCAGTCATGGACTTGGCCCAGGCGCTCTGTACGCCCAAAAAGCCCAAGTGCAGCGAGTGCCCCGTGCAAGAACTGTGTGCAGCGCGCAGCGTTGGCTCCGCCGAGCTTCGTCCGGTAAAAATGCGAAAGCTGAAGGTGACGGAGCAAGATCTGCACTTTGCGGTTCCGAGGCGCGGTCAGCTATTCGGTCTTGTGCGGCGGCCTTTGGGCGGAATTTGGTCCGGGCTGTACACCCTACCGGAGCTTGCGACGGTTCCGCACGGAAGCACCCCCCAAGTGCTCGACCACCGCCTGAGCCACAGGAAGTTGCGCGTGCATTTTTATCCAGAATTCGAGGGAAGTTCCGAGCCCGAAATTTGGTTGACGCGCGAAGAGTGGAGCGACCGCGGCATGCCCCAAGTGTTTGTACATTGGTTGACCAAATTCCCGTACATTTGACCGCATCGTTAACAACTGTACATCATATACACATGGCAGGTACCTTAAATAAAGTCATGCTCATCGGCAACCTGGGTAAAGATCCTGAAGCGCGCCGATTTGAGAACGGAGGAATGCTCGTTAAATTCCCCATCGCAACCACCGAAAACTTCACTGACCGCGAAGGCAACCGCAAGGAAAACACGGAATGGCACACGATCGTAGTGCGCAGTCCGCGCTTGGCCGAGGTGTGCGAACGCTTTTTGCACAAGGGAGACAAGGTCTTCATCGAGGGCAAGATTCGTTCGCGTCAGTGGACGGATGAGCACAACCAGACCCGCTACAACATTGAGATTTCTGCG
>JBIPMA010000248.1:0-4023 GCA_044369335.1 Schleiferiaceae bacterium
GGATTTACGTACACGAGGACGCCCAAAAGACCGACGCCTACCAGCAGAACGCCAACCTGGTGCTGCACGAGCGTGCCGAGGTCAACACCAAGCCACAGCTCGAAATCTTTGCCGACGACGTGAAGTGTTCGCACGGCTGCACCGTGGGCCAGCTCGACGAGGACGCGCTCTTTTACCTCCGCGCCCGCGGAATCAAAGAGCCCGAAGCCCGCGCCCTGCTCATGCTGGCTTTTGCCGAGGACGCCCTGGCCGGAATCGACCATCCTTCGCTCAACGCCAAGCTGCACAAGCTCATTGCGGGTAAATTGGGCGTGGATTTGACCCTCGACTTGTAAGGATTCGGTATCTTCGCTGCTCCGTCTCAACGACTGCAGCAATGAACAACTACCGTTTCTGGAACAACGCCCTCGGCTGGACGACCTTCGTCGTCGCCCTCGTCACCTACACACTCACCCTGGAGCCCACCGTAAGCTTCTGGGACTGTGGTGAATACATCACAACCTCGGTCAAGCTAGAGGTCGGACACCCTCCGGGTGCCCCTGTATTTCAGCTCGTAGCCAACGTGATGTCGCAGCTCGCCCTGGGTGATGTGACCAAGCAGGCCTACTGGGTCAACTTTACGAGCGGACTGTCTTCAGCCCTCTCGATCCCCTTCTTGTTTTGGACCATCACTATGCTGGCCAAAAAGCTGGTGCGCGGCGAGGAATCCCTCGGTCAAAACATTGCCGTACTGGGCTCGGGCCTTGTGGGTGCCTTGGCCTTCACCTGGTCGGACTCATTTTGGTACAGCGCCGTAGAGGGGGAGGTGTACGCCATGTCGAGCTTCTTTACAGCTGTGGCCTTTTGGGCAG
Organism: Schleiferiaceae bacterium; assembly: GCA_044369335.1. Lineage (GTDB taxonomy): Bacteria > Bacteroidota > Bacteroidia > Flavobacteriales > Schleiferiaceae > TMED14. Next base: position 852 of record JBIPMA010000248.1, read on the forward strand.
CGCTCAAGTGGGAAGCTGCCGCGGGCCACGACATGCGCGCCAACCGCTGGCTGCTGCTGGTGGCCTACCTGACCGGTCTCTCGGTGGGGGTTCACATCCTGGTCTTCTTGACCATCCCCGCGGTTGTGATGATTTACTTCTACAAGAACTACCCCAAGGTGACCTGGAAGACGTGGGTGGTCGCCAACGCCGTATCGGTGTTTGTGCTGGCCCTCGTATTTGCCGTGATTATTCCGGTCATTTTGCGTTTGTTCGGATTCTTTGAAATCACCGCCGTCAACAGTTTGGGCTTGCCCAAGAACTCGGGTTCGGTGCTGATGGTGCTCGCATTGATTGCGGGCGTGTACTTCGGAATCCGCTGGGCCGTTAAGACCAACCGTCCGCTTGTCGAGCAAGGCATCTTGGCCGTGGTAATGCTTCTGATCGGCTACTCGAGCTTCGTGGTACTAGCCATCCGCTCGAACGCCAACACGCCGATTGACGAGAACAACCCAGAGGACGCGATGTCGCTCTTGGCCTACTACAACCGCGAGCAGTACGGAGATTGGCCGGTGCTCTACGGACAGAGCTTCAACAGCAAGCTCGACAGCCGCAAGCCCTACGCCGACGGATCACCGACCTACCTCTACAGCGAGGCCACTGGCAAGTACGAGGTCGTCAACGACGGCAAGGCGGCCAAGCCGAACTACGCCAAAGACGAGGTTGGATTTTTTCCACGAATGTGGTCTGACCAAGCCGACCACGTCGAGAACTACCAGCGGATTTTTGGAGCCAATCCCGATAAAAAAATCACCTTCTCGGAGCACTTCAAGTACTTCATGGACTACCAGGTGGGCCAGATGTGGTTCCGCTACTTCATGTGGAATTTCGCCGGACGCCAGAACGACGACCAGAACCGCTACGAGCTGATCAACGGCAACTGGATGACCGGCATTGACTTCATTGACGAGATGCGCCTTGGGCCGCAGTCGAATTTGCCGGATTCGATGGCAAAGCAAGAGGGCCGCAACTACTACTACGCTCTGCCGCTGCTGTTGGGATTGCTGGGGTTGTGGTTTCAGGCCAAGCGCGACCAGCGCAACGCCTGGGTGATCACGCTGCTGTTCTTGTTCACCGGCCTGGCCATTGTGGTGTACACGAACCACAAGCCGTTTGAGCCGCGCGAGCGCGACTACGCCTTTGTCGGATCCTTTTACGTCTTTGCGATTTGGGTCGGACTCGGAGTGGTGGCCCTGTACGAGCTGCTCGCCAAGTACCGCTCGACGGCGCTGGCACTGGGTGTGACGGTGCTGACCCTAGGGGTTCCGACGCTGATGGTGGCCGAAAACTGGGACGACCACGACCGCAGCAACCGCTACACGGCACGCGACATCGCCAAGATGTACCTCGACAGCTGCGAACCCTACGCGATCTTGTTCACGAACGGAGACAACGACACCTTCCCGCTGTGGTACGTGCAAGAGGTTGAGGGCTACCGCACCGACGTGCGCATCGTCAACCTGTCGTTGCTCAACACGGACTGGTACATCGACATGATGAAGCGCAAGTTCTACGACAGCGAACCGGTTCCGTTCACGTTCGAAAAGTCCGAGTACGTGCAGGGCACCCGCGATGTGCTGTACTTTCAGGACATGGGCCTCAAGGGCCGCTGGTACGTTCAGGACTTCTTGGACTACGCCAAGCGCAATGACGACGGCGTGATGTTCACGGCCTTTGCCGGAACCGATAGCCCCAAAAAGCTTCCGTTCTTCCCGATGAAGAACTTCCGGGTTCCCGTGAGCAAGGCCGACGTGGTCAAGGCGGGTCTCGCCAATGATTCGACGGCCATCCCCGAGTACATCGACTGGAACTGGGGCAGCAGCATCGTCGCCAAGCGCGACCTGATGGTGATCGACCTGATCGCCCACAACGACTGGAGCCGCCCCATCTACTTCTCGACCACGGTCGGAAGCTCGCCCAGCTCGTTCTTCTGGCTGCAGGACTACCTTCAGCTCGAGGGCTTGGTGTACCGATTTGTTCCGACGGCTTCGGCCGGATCCGGCAACGGCTACGAGTTCGGGTCGGTCAACACCGAGAAGTGCTACAACCTGATGGTGAATCCTGAGGGAGCCGCCGGCAAGTTCAACTTTGGCAATATGGAGGTTCCCGACGTGTTCTTGGACGAGACGGTTCGCCGCTCGACCTTCAACCTGCGCGCCACCTATGCGCGCACGGCCAACGCCCTCGCTCGCGCGGGCCAAACCGAGAAGGCCATTGAGGTGCTGAATACGGCAACGACCAAGATGCCGGTGTCCAAGTTGGGCTACGACTACTTCTCACTAGGTTTGATTGAGGGCTACTACGTGGCCGGAGATGCCGAATCCGCCAAGGCCATGGCCGAAGGCTTCAAGACCGACATCGTGCAGCGTCTCGACTACTTTGCGCAGTTCAAGGGCAAGCAGGCCCGCCAGGTGCGTAGCGAGGTCGAGGCCAACATGCAGTACCTGCAAATGCTGGCGCGCATGAACCTGCAGTACACCGTGGGCATGGCGCTTACCCAAGAGGCCTACCAAGCCGACCCGATGGTGCAGCTTTACGAGAAGTACGCCCAGCAGTTCGGAATCCAGCAGCAGCAGTAAGGCTTACGCAATCGTGCATAAAAAAGCGGGGGCCTCAGGCCCCCGCTTTGCGTTGAGTGCGGTCCGCGCGGGCAGACCGTCACCGCCATCACTACAGTGTGCCCCGGCGTTCCTGCTCGCGCTCGATGGATTCGAAGAGGGCTTTGAAGTTGCCTTTTCCGAAGGACTTGGCGCCCTTGCGCTGGATGATTTCGATGAAGACGGTGGGGCGGTCCATCAGCGGCTTGGTGAACAGCTGCAGAAGGTAGCCCTCGTCGTCGCGGTCGACTAAGATTCCGAGCTCGCGAAGCGGAGCCAAGTCTTCGTCAATCTCACCCACGCGGTCGAGCACCTCGTCGTAGTAGGTGTCGGGCACCGTTAAAAAGTCGACGCCGCGGGCGCGCAGGGCCGTCACGGTCTCGATGATGTTGTCGGTGGCCAGGGCCAGGTGCTGCACGCCCGGTCCGCCGTAGAAGTCGATGTATTCCTCGATCTGCGACTTCTTGCGGCCCTCGGCCGGCTCGTTGATCGGAAACTTGATGCGCCCGTTGCCGTTGCTCATCACCTTGGACATT
>JBIPMA010000235.1:0-4000 GCA_044369335.1 Schleiferiaceae bacterium
AGGGCGATCGTCGAATTGGTGCCTGACTCGAAAGGCAAGCGTTACGACATCGTGGTTCAGTCGGGCGTTTCCGATACCGAGCTGGAGGGTGCGAGCAAGGGGACCGTGCGGACCGATGGCCGCGGGCAGGATCCGTACATGATCCATTCCGTGGAGGGGGTCGAGCACCGGGTCAAGATCACGACGATCCGGAGCGACTTTACGAAGCCGGACGGCACGACGGGGAATAAGTTGCGGCCCTGGGAACTGACGGACTTTGCGCCGCGACCTGACGACATCTTCGGCGAGCGGCTCTATGCGATTCAGTGGATGCGAGATGATGGGTCGGCAAGGCCGGATACCGATTTCCGGTCCGTGACCGAGTATGACCTAGAGCGCGAGGGCGTTGTCCATCGCTACGTTGCCGAGCACATCGCGGAGTGGCAGTCCAAGGGCTGGTGTCCCGATATGCGGATTGAGTCCGGCGCTGAAACCGACCGACTGCTTCGTGAGCGCGGTTGGACGCACTGGCACCACCTGTTCAATGCGCGGCAGTTGATGATGTCTGCCCTGGTGCGACGACAGACCACTGCGGTTAGCAGCGTGATGTTGGCACACGCCTTGAATTGGAACGCCAAGCTTTCGGTTTGGAATCGTCACCGTGACACGGTGCAGCAGGTGTTTTACAACCAGGCACTGAACACGCTTTGGGATTACCCCAGTCGATCGGCGAAGGGATATCTGGGATTGATGCTGCTTGACGGCCTAGCTGAAGCCGGTGTTCGCACCGATGTCGAAGTAGCAAACGCTTCCGCCTCGCAAATCGCAGCAGGTGCCGACTGCTTCATCACAGATCCACCATACGGCGATGCCGTGCATTATGAAGAGATTCTGGACTTCTTCATCGCGTGGCTCCGCAAGAACCCGCCCGCGGAGTTCTCGAAGTGGGTATGGGACAGCCGCCGCGACGTCGCGATCAAGGGCGAGGATGACGACTTCCGTCGTGGTATGGTCGCCGCATATCGCCGCATGAACGAACTGATGCCCGACAATGGCATCCAGATCATCATGTTCACCCACCAAAGCGGGAAGCTCTGGGCGGATATGGCAAACATCGTCTGGGCGTCGGGGCTCGCGGTGACGGCAGCGTGGTACGTCGTGACGGAGACAGACAGCGCGCTTCGTGACGGCGCACATGTGAAGGGAACGGTTCTGCTCGTTCTTCGCAAGCGACTCGGCAATGACGAGATCACCCGCGACGACCTCGGCTGGGAACTCAAGGCCGAAGTTGAGAGGCAGATCGAGGAGCTGACGGGCCTCAATCAGCGTGCGAAGGGGGCGCGTCGCCAGGAGAATCTCTTCGCCGATGCGGACTTCCAGATGGCGGGTTACGCAGCTGCCTTGCGCGTGCTGACGAAGTACTCGGGCATCGATGGCAAGGACATGGCCACGGAGGCACTTCGTCCCCGCACCAAGGGCGCGACCAGCTTCGTCGACGAACTGATTGAGTTTGCTGTTGGCGTGGCGAATGAGGCTCTGGTGCCTGCGGGCATCGAAAAGGTGCTTTGGGACGCCTGCAAGCCCGCCGAGCGCTTCTATTTGAAGTTGACTGAGCTCGAAGCACGGGGGCACAAGTCGCTCGACAACTACCAGAACTTTGCGAAGGCGTTCCGTCTGCCTGAGTTCCGGTCATTCATGGCGGCCGCAACGGCAAACAAGGCCCGTCTTAAGAGTGCCACCGAACTTGGCCGCGCCGAGATGGCCGAGTCAAGCGCGTTCGGCAACACACTCACTCGTGCGGTGCTGTACGCCATTATGCAACTGGCCAAGGAGGAGGATAGCGACCTCGTCCTGAGCCAGCTGGCGATCAACGCGCCGTCGTACTTCGACCCTGCGACCCGCGGACGGTTGGTGGCGATCGCTGAGTTCCTGGCTGACAGAACCTTGGAACTTCGTCCTGACGAGGCGAAGGCTGCGCGCATTCTTGCTCAGTTGATTCGCAGCCAGCGGCTGTAAGGGGGACTTGGGCGTGACCGTTGAGCGATTCTCATCCCGTCGGGAACGGCTTGATCGTGCCTTCCTCGCAAAGCGTCTAGCGAATGCGAAGTCGTATCGCCGAATCGCTGGCTACTTTCGGAGCTCGATTTTCGAGTTGGTCGGCGAGGAGATTGCGGCGATCCCTGATGTGCGGATCGTCTGCAACAGCGAGCTTGACGCTGCTGATGTGATGGTCTCGAAGGCGGTCCGGGAGCAGAGCCTTAAGGAGCTCTGGAACCGATCCACCGATGAGGCGGCTTCTGTCGGTGTTGAGGCGCTGCTTCAGCGTGATCGCTACCTGAAACTCTACGAGCTTTTGCGAAAGGGCAACGTCAAGATTCGCGTGGTCCCGAAGGACAAGGTGTTCCTGCACGGTAAGGCCGGCATCGTTGAGGGGCCCGATGGCACGACGTGCTTCCTTGGCTCGATCAATGAGACCCGGAGCGCCTTCGCCAACAACTACGAGATCCTCTGGGAGGATCGATCGCCGGAAGGCGTGAAGTGGGTCGAGGAGGAGTTTGAAGCACTCTGGGCCGAGGGCAAGGAACTGCCTGAGGCGATCATCGAAGAGATCCGTCGTGTCGCCGATCGGACGGAGGTGAAGTTCGAATCGGTGTCCCCGTCCGATGTTCCAGCGGCTGCGCTGGCCGAGACCCCGATCTATCGTGGAGGTGAGCAGCTGCAGCCATGGCAGCGGGCCTTCGTGGCGATGTTCCTTGAGCATCGGGAGGTCTACGGCCGGGCACGGTTCCTGCTTGCTGATGAGGTTGGGCTTGGCAAGACGCTCTCATTGGCGACTGCGGCGATGGTTGGCGCGCTTGTCGGCGACGGGCCGGTGTTGATCGTGTGTCCTTCGACGCTGACCTTGCAATGGCAGGTTGAGCTGAAGGACCGCCTTGGAATTCCAAGTGCGGTGTGGCACTCCTCGAAGAAGGTGTGGATTGACCCCGACGGCCACTTCATCAAGACCCGTGGCCCCGAAGACGTGACGCGCTGCCCGTTCCAGGTTGCCATCATTTCGAACGGCCTAATCTCCCACCAATCCGCGGAGTCGGAGCACCTGCTTGGCCGCCGGTACGGAACAGTTGTGCTGGATGAGGCGCACAAGGCACGGCGTCGCGGTGGCGTCGGTGAAACAAGGGATGAGCCAAACAACCTGCTCCGTTTCATGCACAAGATTGCATGCAAGACGGAGCACCTCCTTCTTGGAACGGCGACGCCAATCCAGACTTCGGTCTCCGAGCTGTGGGACCTGATGTCGATCCTGAACTCCGGCGCGGACTTCGTTCTTGGCCGCGGCCTGTCCTCCAAGTGGGTCGACCAGGATGTGGCGTTGCCCTACATCAAGGGAAATCAGGGTCCAGACGATGCGGAGGACGCATGGGAGTTTCTTCGGAATCCGTTGCCGCCCGGGCGTGAGCACCATGCATTCGCCACGCTCCGAACGCAGCTCGAGATTGAGGACCAGAGGTTCTTCTCGGATCGCGGCTTCGGCGGGTTGGGCCCTGCGGCGCAGATGACGCTGGAGACCGTGCTCGATCCAGACTTCTATCGGCAGCACAATCCTGTGATCCGGCACACTGTGCTGCGCCGTCGTCAGACGCTGGAGGATCAAGGGCTGCTCGAGAAGGTGGCTGTTGACGTTCATCCAGAGCCTTCGGCCGCCGCGGGTACCTATTCAGGGGTCGCATTCTCTGGCTTGGGTCTCCTGACGAACCACCCGTTCGATCTCGCCTATCAAGCAGCCGAGGAGTTCACTCGGTTGCTTGGTCAGCGCACCCGTTCGGCGGGCTTCATGCGGTCGCTCTTGCTTCAGCGCATCTGCTCAAGCTTTGCGTCCGGCCGTTCGACGGCGACGAAGATGCTCGGTCGGGAATTGATCGACGACGAAGAGGACGCGCAGGATCTGCTGCAAGAGACGCAAGCGATCACCACCGCGGAGGCTGCTCAACTCAACATAATCGTGGAAGAGCTCGGTCGCGCG
>JBIPMA010000005.1:0-13533 GCA_044369335.1 Schleiferiaceae bacterium
TCGCGGCGTCGTGGTGCATAGTTCCCCGAAAGTAGCGCATATTCAAGGCGCGTGACGTGGTGCGGGGGCAAAAAAAACTCCGGCTCCCTCGCGGGGCCGGAGCTCATAAAGTCACAGTAAAGCTTACTTCTCGATCATGTTCAAGGCCGAACCTGCCTTAAACCACGAAATCTGCTGCGCGTTGTAGCTGTGGTTGGCGGTAATACGGTCCTCGCTTCCGTTTTCGTGGCGGAACACCAGCGTCAACGGCTTACCAGGAGCAAAATCCGTAAGGTCGGCGAAGTCGACGACGTCGCGTTCTTGGATTTTGTCGTAGTCGGCCTCGTTCGCAAAGGTCAGCGCGAGCATACCCTGCTTCTTGAGGTTGGTCTCGTGGATGCGGGCAAAGCTCTTCACCAGCACGGCGCGAACGCCAAGGTGGCGGGGCTGCATGGCCGCGTGCTCGCGCGACGATCCTTCACCGTAGTTCTGGTCGCCCACTACAAGCGTGGGGATTCCAGCGGCCTTGTAGGCGCGCTGCACGGCCGGAACTTCACCGTACTCACCGGTCAATTGGTTGAGTACCTTGTTGGTTTCGCCATTGAAGGCGTTGACGGCACCGATCAGCGTGTTGTTGGCGATGTTGTCGAGGTGTCCGCGGTAGCGCAACCAGGGACCGGCCATCGAAATGTGGTCGGTAGTACACTTACCTTGGGCCTTGATGAGCACTTTTGCGCCGGTGATGTTGGCACCGTCCCATGCGGTGAAGGGCTCGAGAAGCTGTAGGCGCTGGCTGTCGGCCTGGACGTCGACCACAACCCCACTGCCGTCTTCGGCGGGGGCTTGGTAGCCGGCATCTTCAACTGCGTACCCACGTGCGGGCAACTCTTCGCCACTTGGCGGATCGAGCATGACGCGCTCTCCGTTTGCATTCACCAAAGTATCCTTTAGCGGATTGAATCCAAGGTCACCGGCGATCGCAAGTGCGGTCACGAGTTCTGGCGAACCGACAAACGCGTGGGTGTTGGGGTTTCCGTCGGCGCGCTTGCTGAAGTTGCGGTTGAACGAGTGAACAATCGTATTCTTCTCTTGCTTGTCTGCACCTTCACGGGCCCACTGGCCGATGCAGGGTCCGCAGGCATTGGCGAACACTTTACCGCCAATCTCCTCGAATACGTCGAGGAGTCCGTCGCGCTCCGCCGTGTAGCGAACTTGCTCGGATCCCGGAGTGATGCTGTACTCCGCGGCAACCTTGAGGCCCTTGGCCTTGGCCTGACGCGCAATCGAGGCCGCGCGAGTCATGTCTTCGTACGATGAGTTGGTACATGAACCAATGAGACCCACCTCGACCTTCATCGGCCAGCCGTTCTTTTCGGCAAGGGCGCGCACTTCAGAGATTGGCGTGGCCAAATCTGGCGTGAACGGCCCGTTGAGGTGCGGCTCGAGCGTGTCGAGGTTGATTTCAATCACTTGGTCGAAGTACTTCGCAGGGTCAGCGTAGACTTCAGCGTCGCCGGTAAGTTCGGCACGCAGGCCATTGGCCAAGTTGGCAACTTCGGCGCGACCCGTGGCACGCAGGTAGCGTTCCATGCTGTCGTCGTAGCCAAACGTCGAAGTGGTAGCACCCACCTCGGCGCCCATGTTGCAGATGGTTCCTTTACCCGTGCAGCTCAGCGATTCTGCGCCGTCACCGAAGTACTCGATGATTGCTCCGGTTCCGCCTTTCACGGTCAAGATTCCGGCAACCTTAAGGATTACGTCTTTAGCTGAGGTCCAGCCATTCATGCGGCCGGTGAGCTTGACTCCAATCAGTTTGGGGAACTTAAGCTCCCACGGCATACCCGCCATCACGTCGACGGCGTCGGCGCCACCCACTCCGATGGCCACCATTCCGAGTCCGCCCGCATTGACCGTGTGCGAATCGGTACCGATCATCATACCGCCGGGGAAGGCGTAGTTTTCGAGCACCACCTGGTGAATGATACCTGCGCCGGGCTTCCAAAATCCGATTCCGTACTTATTAGAGACCGAGGCGAGGAAGTTGAACACCTCGTTCGACTTATTGATCGACTCCTGAAGATCGGTGGTGGCACCCACGCGCGCCTGAATCAGGTGGTCGCAGTGAACCGTCGAAGGAACCGCCACTTTTTTGCGGCCCGCTGACATAAACTGAAGCAGGGCCATTTGGGCCGTAGCGTCTTGCATCGCCACGCGGTCCGGGGCAAAGTCGACGTACGAGGCTCCCCGCTGGAAGGCCTCCTTTGCTTCGCCCTCCCAAAGGTGAGCATACAAAATTTTCTCAGAGAGGGTCAAGGGGCGGCCCAGCACGGTGCGGGCGGCCTTCACTTTGGATTCGTAACCGGCGTAAAACGCCGCAACCATATCGAGGTCAAATACCATAATTAGGGAATTTCTGCAAAATTACTGCAGAAACTAGGGATTTTATCCTCGGATTTTTCTGAAATCGCGCGGATTTTCCTAAAAATTTCGAATTCTAGCGCAGCTCCGTTCGGAAGCCGAAGTGCCACTCGCCCTCAACGCCTTCACTGACAAACCAGTATGCTCCGGGCGCCAAAAAGGTGGTCGGAACCGCGACTTCGTCTCCGGTCCAGGTTCCGCGAAGCACCAGACGACCCAAAGCGTCCACAACCCCGAAGCTGCGGGGCGACTGACCGGTAGGGCGAAGCACCTCAATGCGGTCGGACTGCTGGCGCCACGAGTAGCCCTCAAGCGCGCGGTCGCCATCAAGGCCAATCCATACGTGACCGGCAAACATCACGCTGTCATCGGCGGCCTGGTAGCCTGCGTCCTTCAACGTGAACGACTTGCCGTCAGCGGCGATTTCAAGGCGAATCCAGCCGTTGACCACGGTGTCGCTGACGTTGCGGCGAAGGCCCAAAAATCCGTCTGAATACGGAGCCTGCCACTGAGCATACGGGTCGTGCTGGCCATTGAAGCGGTAGTCGAGGTAGCCGTAGTACGCCGAAGGAGACGTGCCCTGCCAAAGCGACGATGAGCGCGAGATAGAGTCACCCACCGCCAAACGGTTGGGATAGTAGTAACCGCCGCGTTGCTGACCCACCACTTGAATTCGCGCGCTGTCGAGTGGCGCTACCAGTTCGGCAGAGATTAGGCCGGTGGTTCCGGTGTCACGCAAAAGGGTAAAGCGCAAATCAGCAATGCTGTCTTGGTTGAAGTCCACATCAGCAAACCCCTGGTTTACCGAAATCGTGGTATCTGGAAAGTCTACGTACACGTACTGCGCCCAGGCCGAGGTGGCTGAGGCGATTGCGAGTGCAAGCGCGGCATAAATCTTGGTCATTTCGGGTGCAAAGGTGCAAAATGTAGACCACGCGCGCACCATTACCTTTACCCTATTCTATGGCCCGTCTCTCTACCCCCGTTGTCTTCGAAGCCCTTCGCATGGCAGTGCAGGCCCTTCAGGCCCAGCTCTTACGGGCAATTTTGACCGCGCTCATCATTGCGATTGGCATCACGGCTTTGGTCGGAATGCTGACCGCCACAAGCGTCATGGAGGGTTCGATCACCAAGCAGTTTTCGAGCATGGGCGCGACCACCTTTACCATCCAGCAAGGCGGAATGCAAATCCGCATCGGTCGCCAGGGAATTCAAGAAAAACCCCAACCTGAGATTCCAATTGACCAGGCCGTTCGCCTCAAAGCTCGTCTTGAAAGTGAGGGATTGAAGTCCAGCGTGAGCGACAACGTTGCAGGCGCAATCGAGGTCCAGCACGAAGGGACCAAGACCAATCCCAACGTAAACGTCATCGCTTCTGACAACGCGTACCCGCTGACCCAGGGTCTTGAACTCGCCGAAGGCCGCTTCTTTTCAAAAACTGAGCAGGACGAGGCACGTGCTGTGGCCGTGCTGGGTGCTGATGTCGCGGGCAAGCTGTTTCCCAACGGAGGAGCCGTCGGCAAAACCGTTCGTGTAGGCAGCAAGCCGTATGCGGTGGTCGGAGTAACTGCTCCGAAGGGAAGCAGTTCGTTTATGTCCAGCGACCAAGTCGTGTACCTGCCATTACGCACCGGGCACCTCGAGTACGCAGGTCCCTGGTCGAGTTATGTGATCAGCGTAATGGCTCCGTCACCTGAAGCCCTCGACGCGACGATTGAACGAGCTACGGTCGTCATGCGCTCGGTGCGCCGCCTGAAGCCAGGAGCCGAGGACAACTTCAACCTTCGCCGCAGCGACAGTATTTCAGCGATGCTCATCGAGTCGCTGAGCTCGGTCAGCAGCGGCGCCGCACTTATTGCACTCATTACGCTTTTGGGCGCTTCGATTGCTCTAATGAACATAATGCTCGTCAGCGTCACCGAACGTACCCGCGAAATCGGAACGCGAAAAGCACTTGGCGCCAGTGCCCAGGTAATTGTCATGCAGTTTCTCGCCGAAGCCGTGGTCGTGAGCGTCGTCGGTGGCATTGCCGGAATCGCCATGGGCCTAGCAGTAGGCAACGGTTTGGCCTACGCGATGGATGCCGACGCCGTCTTCCCCATTCAATGGATGCTCTTGGCCCTGTTTGTCTCTATAGCCGTCGGAATCATCTCGGGCTGGTACCCCGCCAAAAAGGCTGCGGGACTTGACCCCATCGAAGCCCTTCGCTATGAGTGACGTCCGCGAAGTACACGCCAGCGACCCGTGGTGGAAGCTCGACCGGGATTCCGCCCGAGTTGGACGCCGCGTTGCCAGCGCCTTTGCGCGCCGTGACATCCAGCTGCGCTACGTTCAGACCCGCTTGGGATGGCTTTGGGCCTTGGTCCAGCCCGTGGCCCTCATCGCCGGCCTAACCCTTGTGCTCGGACGTGTATTTGGGCTACCCGACGAAGGCCTTCGGCAGTTTGGTTTAAACCTGGCCGCGGCCCTTCCCGGATGGATTTGGTTTCAGTACATCGTCAGCCAAGGCGCGCCCAGCCTTGTGCACAATCAGGCGCTCGTAGTCAAGTCTGCATTCCCGCGGACAGCGCTGCCCAATGCCAAGGCACTTGTGGGTTTCGTCGACTTTGCTGTCGCTTCTATGGTGGTCGGAACCGGCCTCGTCCTACTCGACGCCGCCTCGCTATGGGCTCTGATTCGCCTGCCGATCATCGCGGTGTTTACCGCAATTTCGGGCCTCGGATGGGCCTACTTGCTGGCCGCTATTTCGGTCCGCCGGCGCGACGTACTCAGCGTGCTGCCCGTCGCCCTACAGGTGCTGTTCTTTGTCAGCCCAGTTGCGCTGCCGAGCGCCAACTTTGACCTCAACGGTTGGGGCCTAATCTATTGGCTGAATCCGGCGGTCGCAATCGCCGACGGCTTTCGATGGGCCTGGCTCGACTGGTCGGTGTGGCAGCCCGCGCACGCCCTTTCGTTTGCTTCGGGCGGAATCATTTTTGGGGTCGGACTCCTCAGCTTACGTTACCAATCGCGCCGCATTTCAGAATTCTTATGAGCGAAGTTCGGATTCACGCTGAAAACCTCGGCAAGCAACTCGGGGGACGTTGGGCCCTGCGCAAGCTGGACCTAAGCGTCCGAGCGGGCGAGGTCGTCGGAATCATCGGAGCCAACGGAGCCGGAAAATCCACACTACTCAAAACATTGAGCGGCCTCCTGCACCCCGACGAAGGCAGCTACCGCATCCACGGCCGAATGGCCAGCCTCCTAGAGGTCGGAACTGGATTTCACCCCGACCTCAGCGGCCGCGAAAACGCCTACCTACGGGGTGCCCTACTCGGTATTACTCGAGGCGAAATCCAGCAAATTCTGCCCGTCGCTGCCGAGTTCGCCGGAATTTCAGACCGACTCGACGAACCCGTCAAGTACTACTCGAGCGGCATGCAAGTCCGTCTGGGCTTTGCGCTGTCCGCCCACCTTCCGGCTGAAATCCTCTTAGTGGACGAGGTGCTCGCCGTGGGCGACGCCGCCTTTCAAGCCAAAAGCCTGGACTTCATGGAGTCCCACTGGAAGTCCGAAGGCCGCAGCATTCTGTACGTGGCCCACCAGCTCCACACGGTACGGCGCATTTGCGACCGCGTCCTTTGGATTGAGGGCGGAATCCTTAAAATGCAGGGTCCGGCTGACGAAGTATGCGACGCCTATGTCGAGCGTGCTTTTGCGCAACCTATCGCGTGGCCTTCAGCTGCAAAACGCGGCGGCCTCGGCGGAATTCGTGCGCAGCAACTCGACGTGGAAGGCGACTGGACCACGGGCAATCCCGCTTCGGTGCGGGTGGTGTGGAACGGGGCCGCTCACGGAACCGCAGACATTCGCCTCAGCGTGGCGCGAAGCGACGGGGCTCCCCTGACCCTCTGGAGCAGCCTACAGTCCGGTCTTGAGAAGCCGGCGGAAGCCGGTACCGCCACCGTACGCATACCCGAGCTCGCACTCAGCCAGGGCACGTACACGCTTCACCTGCGCCTATTTGTAGACGGAATTCTGCACGACGAAGTGCGCGACGCGGCCGTCATTCATGTGGCGCACGGCCTGTGGCAGGGGCAGGTGTACCCCACTCCGCGCCCCATGGCACTGCAGGAGCAGCACTGGATTTAACGCTTTTTGAGCCCCACTGCCTTGAGGGCAAGACTGACCTGAGTGCGCGCCCACTGAACGACGCGTTGGGTCCACGGAACCGGTACCGCGTGGGGTCCGTTTGGATGGTGAAAAAGTCCATACATGTAGGCCGAGCCCTGCTTGGGCGATAGTTCAACGGGGTAGCTCAATGCCCAATCAGATGCATCGTACCCCTGGGCCTTGAGGTAGGACTCAAAAACGGGGCGGTAAAATTCGACGTCCGCATCGGTAAACCACCTGCGCCAGTCGCTGTGCGCTTGGCTGCGGGCCACGTGGCGAAAGTTTCCGCGCAAGGCTTCTTCGCCCTTGAGGCTGAATCCGAGGTAAGATTCCACGGCATCCCAATTGCGGTCGACAAGGTCCTCGTAGTGCCAGATGAACCAGCCGTCGGTGCGCAGGCGATCCAATAAGGCAGAGAGTTCGTCGAGCTTGCGCTTTTGTTCTTCGGCGTGTTCCTTGAGAACCTGCGGGTCGTCCGAGTGCAAACGGTGAAACGCCACAGATGACGGGTTGACCTCCTTTTGGCACACCTTCTTATGGGCCAATTCAAAGGCAGCCTGGTCGGGGTTGTGCACGTAGAACCAGCGGTAAAAAAATCCAGAAATCCACCGGTCTCGGGGGTCGCGCACTAAAAAAATCTTTTTATCGAAGTGCGCAAAGGCATCGGCAGCGGCTTCACCCGACCACCCGTGCATTTCAGGGCTCGAGTACAAAATCTTCACCAATGTGGCGTCGGCGTCCGGCCAAACCATGCCGTCAAGGCGGTGAAACTGGTTGTTTTCGAGTTTGTTGGGCTCAAAAACTTCGGTGAGCGGCCCTTGGGCTTTGAGTGCCTCTGAGAGCAGTGAAAACCCATAAGTTGTGCCGCTTCGCGGCATTCCAAACAAAACGGTGCGCATGGGGGCTGAAGGTACATTAAGTTTGGGGGATGCGCGAACGACTTCCTTTGGTGACTGTGGCGGTGCCCAACTTCCGGCACGAACGCTACCTTCCGTTGCGCCTGCAGAGCATCGCCGACCAGACCTTTACCGACACTGAAGTGCTTTTGCTCGACGACGCCTCGCCCGACGGCTCTCTGAGCGTACTGGAGGCATTCGCCAAGGGTCGTCCGTCGTGGTCGGTGCACCCCAACGAGGTCAATTCCGGGAGTCCCTTTGCGCAATGGAACAAGGCCGCCTCGCTTGCCCGCGGCCGCTACCTGTGGATCGCCGAGAGCGACGACTACGCGGATCCCAAGCTCCTCGAGCGCCTGGTTGGTGTAATGGAGTCCGACCCCAACCTCGTGATCGCCTACGGTCAGTCCATGCTGGTCGATTCCGAGGGCCAACCGATGCACAGTTTTGACGTGCACTACCGCTACGTGTACGGAACCGAGGCCCAGCGCTGGGTCGACGGATACCGCAACGACGGACGCGACGAAGTGCGCAACTTTATGCTGCTGCACAACGTGGTTCCCAATGCCTCCGGGGCGCTTATTCGCCTTGAAACGTTTCGTGCTGTGGGCGGAGCCGACCCCAATTGGCGCCTCAACGGGGACTGGATGACCTACATCAAACTACTCGAACAGGGCGGAATCGCCTTTGTTCCTGAGGTGTTCAACTACTTTCGGGTGCATTCCGAAACCGCGCGCCAGAAGGCCAACGAAGGGGGCGACGTCTACCTCGAGCTGCTTGCGTTGGTCGACTATATTGCCGCGCACCACCAGCCCGACCGTGCTCGGCTGCGGCGCGCCTACCGAAATGTCGCAGCCTGGTGGACCCACTCGCTGTACCGGCAAGATTGGAGTTCCGCCCGGCGGAGTGCCAACATTCGCGTCAACCGCATACTTTTTGCGCGATTTGTGCGCCTGCATCCCCTGGTCCTGCTCCACATTCCGTACGAGGGTCTCGTGCGATTGGCCGTGGCGGGACTCACCGCGTTAGGCCTCAAAGAACCCATTCGGCGCGTCCTTCACCAGTTTTTTCCGAACCACTTTATGCCGCGCGCGACGTGAGGATTTCGGTCGTGATTCCCTGCTTCAAGGCAGAAGGCACGTTGCACGATGCCGTGCGTAGCGCTTTAGACGCCTACGAGGTCCTCGTTGTCGATGACGCCTCACCGGGTGGGTGCGCCGAGCTCGTAGCAAGCTGGGGGTGGCCCAACGTTCGAGTGGTTTCACACCGTGAAAATTTGGGGCTTGGTGCAGCGCGCAACAGCGGTTCCGCAGCCGCCACCGGAGACTGGATCGCCTTTCTCGATGCAGACGACGCGTTTGAGGACGGCTGGCATCGGGCACTCGCTACGTTTTTGCGCCATTCCCCCGAGGCAACCTGGGTCTACCACCCGGTGCGGGAATGGACCGGAACCCAACTGAAAGCGGTCCGCTACGGCGACCACCCTACCCAGCACAGCGATTGGGTGCTCCTGAGGCCCGCGGTGGCGCCCAGCGCATGCGCCCTTCGGGCGGATGTGGCCAAGGCGCAGCCTTTTGACACCAACCGTCGCCTGCAGGGCACCGAAGACCTTGAGCTCTGGATGCGACTTTGGGCCGAAGGCCACCGACCGCTCCGCTGGACTGACGAAGCATTTACGCGCTACCGAATCAGTCACGGAATGTCTTCGGAACTTGATTCGCACACGACCAAAATCCGGCTCCGATGGGCCCAGTTCGTTGAACGGGGTTGGATTGCCGAAGGAGTGCTCGTTCGCGCAGAGCTTGAATTGCAGCGTCAAAAGGCGCGCAGCCTCCATAAAGCTGGACGTTTTACGGAAGCACAAAGGGCCTACCTCGCGGCAGGCCCTTCGGCAAAAAATTGGATTCTTGCGGCCGCAGCCGCCGTCCGCCTTAAAATTTAAAGTCGGGCGCGAAGCTCGGTATCCAAAGCGTCAAGAAACTCCTCGGTGTAGAGGTAGTGGGTTCCGTGCTCAACCTTGTTGCCGTGAATGCACACCGCGAGGTCCTTGGTCATGTGGCCGCTTTCAACCACATCAATGCACACTTGCTCGAGGGTCTCGCAGAAGCGAATCAGCTCAGCGTTTCCGTCAAGCTTGCCACGGTGGGCCAAACCACGCGTCCACGCAAAAATGGAAGCGATTGGGTTGGTGCTCGTCGGCTTACCATGCTGGTGCTGGCGGTAGTGGCGGGTCACGGTTCCGTGCGCCGCCTCAGATTCCATCGTCTTGCCGTCAGGTGTAATGAGGACCGAAGTCATCAAACCCAGCGAGCCAAAGCCCTGGGCAACCGTATCCGACTGAACGTCACCGTCGTAGTTCTTGCAGGCCCACACAAATGAACCTTCCCATTTGAGGGCTGATGCCACCATGTCGTCGATGAGACGGTGCTCGTAGGTGATCCCAGCAGCCTCGTACTTGTCCTTAAATTCAGCCTTGTAGATTTCTTCAAAGATGTCCTTGAAGCGACCGTCGTACTTCTTGAGAATGGTATTCTTGGTGCTCAAGTACAGCGGCCATTTTTTGTCGAGTGCCATGTTGAAGCAGCTCCGGGCGAATCCGGCAATGGACTCGTCAGTGTTGTACATACTAAGCGCAACGCCGTCGCCCTTGAAGTTGTAGACTTCCCACGTTTGGGGCTCACTGCCGTCTTCAGGAGTGAACGTCATGGTCAACTTACCCTTGCCCTTCACCGTGGTGTCGGTAGCGCGGTACTGGTCGCCAAACGCGTGGCGGCCGATGACGATGGGTTTGTTCCATGTGGTTACCAATCTCGGAATATTCGCCATCACAATGGGCTCGCGAAACACGGTTCCGTCGAGAATATTGCGAATGGTGCCGTTTGGAGACTTCCACATTTGCTTGAGGCTAAACTCTTTAACGCGCTGCTCGTCGGGCGTAATGGTGGCGCACTTGATGCCTACATTATACTTTTTAATCGCCTCTGCAGCGTCGACCGTTACTTGGTCGTTGGTGGCGTCGCGATGTTCCATTCCCAGGTCAAAGTACTTAATGTCAACGTCGACGTACGGAAGGATGAGTTTGTTTTTGATAAACGACCAGATGATTCGGGTCATTTCATCGCCGTCGAGTTCGACGATTGGATTGATTACTTTAATCTTCTGCATAAGGAATGCAAAAGTATCAAAGAATCCGCAGGATTATTCGATGTCTAGCTGAAATTCTCTTCGAAAATCGTCTAAATGCGGATTTTTTTCTAACAAAAATGCATAACGCTCGTCAGGGGTGTAGACAAGCTTCGCGTTCACCGAACCCTCTTGAACGACGGTCTGAAGTTTAATCGAGTCATTTTGAAGGACCTGCCTTAAAAACGGTACAAGGCGATCGCGCTCCGCGTGCATCAGGGTCTCTTGAAGTTCGTTTTCAAGGCTCACCCGAATCACCGCATCACCTTCGAGCACGGGCACTACAGTCTGCACGAGCGACTTGACCATTGGCGCATCGTGAAAGAGTTGCTCAGAATCCTTCCATGCGTTGTCCAGCGCTTGCTGGGTAAACGGCCGCAAGTTTCGTTCGGTGTGCGGAACCTCAACTTCTTCCTCATATGCCGAAGTAAGTGACTCGGCGACAGTCGGTTCTGGTTTCACCCCTAAGTCCTTGATCGAGAACGCAGTGCGGCGTGCCCGAGGCGGAACTTCGGCGGATTGGCCAAGGTTGGCAAAATTGACTGAGATTGATTCGTTTGCCGAGTTAGCAAGGTTGGCAAGGTTCGCTGAGATTGACCCGCTTGCAGGGCTAGACGGGTTGGCAAGATTCGCTGAGATTGGGCCGCTTGCAGGGCTAGCCGGGTTGGCAAGATTCGCTGAGATTGGCCCGCTTGCAGGGCTAGCCGGGTTGGCAAAATTGGCTGAAATTGGCTCGCTTGCCTTTACGATCTCTGAAGGAGTGAGCGTTTGATCGACTTGAACATTGGCCGACGGCGACGGCACTTGGCTCGAGGGGGGGCTTACTGATTGGGGTAAGGCATCGGCAGCGGGCGCCGCTTCTACCCTACTGGGCTTTTTTTTTTCGTCTGACTCGTGGTCAGGAACGAGATCAAGAAGGGCGACCTCTACGTGCCATCGGGCATTGCTCGCGGCCCGGTAGCCTGCGTCTGCCGCCACTAAGCGCTTGAGCGCCGAAGCGGTCCGGCCTGCATTGGATTGGGTTGCCGCCTCGAGAAGCTGCTGTTTGGCGGAATCGGGAACGTCCAGTAACGCCACGGTCGCAGGATGCTGTGCAAGAAGGAGTTCGCGAACGTAGCCGGCAAAGCCCATCAAAAAGCGCTGAAGGTCAAAACCTTGGTCCAGCACGTGCTGAACTACATTGAGGATGGATGCGCGGTCCCCGCGTTCAATGGAACTCCAAAGATTGACAAACAGCGCGCGGTCGACGAGTTGAAGGTTTTGGCGAACGAGTTCGTAGGTCAAGGTTCCGCCCTGTGCAAAAGCTGCAATGCGGTCAAAAATTGAGAGCGAGTCGCGCAAGGACCCGTCGGCCTTTTCGGCGATGGCGTGAAGAGCCTCGGGCTCGGCACCTAAACCCTCTTGCTGGGCAACCCACTGAAGGTGGTCGGCGATGTCGCCGATTCCGATGCGCTTAAAATCAAAAATTTGGCAGCGCGAAAGGATGGTCGGAAGGACCTTATGCTTTTCGGTTGTCGCCAAGATGAAGACAGCGTGCGCCGGCGGTTCTTCAAGAGTTTTGAGAAAGGCATTGAACGCGGCCTGAGAAAGCATGTGCACCTCGTCGATGATGTACACTTTGTAGGTTCCCATTTGGGGCGCAAAGCGAACTTGGTCGATGAGCTGCCGAATGTCGTCAACTGTGTTGTTGGACGCGGCGTCAAGCTCAAAAATATTGAGGCTGTAGTCGAGGCCCTCACCGGTGTGTACCTCGTTGATTCGGCGTGCTAGAATTCGCGCACAGGTCGTCTTGCCCACCCCGCGAGGCCCAGTAAACAGCAATGCCTGCGCAAGGCGCCCACTGACCACTTCATGCTCTAACGTTTCGGTAACGTGCTGCTGGCCCACAACTGACTGAAAGGCAGCGGGGCGGTACTTGCGGGCCGAAACGAGGTAGTTCTGTTCCATGAGGTGGGACTGCAAACCTACGTATTAGATGGCCACCGGCCACAGCCACGAAATGGCAAAAAAAGCGGCTTGTGCAATCAAAATGGGCAACGCTAGGCGGTTGCTGGTCACGCGCGGACCTAGCACCCACTGGGCGGCAAACGCCACTGCCAACCACGCAACATAGTTCTGCCAGGGAGCAATTCCGCCCGCAAACATCCAAAGGCGGTGCGCTTGCGCCACCGGCTCCATGAGTACGTCTAGACCGAGCATGATGCCCGACGCTAAAAGTGCGCGCTGAAGGCGGCTTCCGTCCGCCAAAAAATCAGAGACAAATGAGGCGCTCGCTAAGGTTAGCAGGGCCCAGTTCAATCCGATCAACCAGGGGGTTCCGGCAATTTGGGGACCGAGGCCCTCAAGGTACACATAGCGGCCGAAGGGTAGCCCGGTATTCACGCCAATCATTTCGATTCCGAGGCCAAGTGCGTAAACCAGCAACAGCCCCACCTTGAGTCGGTCGGACTTTGAGGACTGGTTGTACAGGAGCGCGAAGCTGACCAAGAGGTGAACCGGCGTCAGCAGAATCATCCACCCGGCGTAGGGGGTGCGGAGCCCAAGGGTTCCGACTAAATGAGTCACGGCAACAATGATGAGGGCAGTACGGTACGGCATCAGACAAAAGTACAGTTGAACCTTGGGCAAGATGCAGGGTTAACGTGGCATGCGCAGCGAAGTTCGATTAGTGGTTTGGACCGTCGGAATCATCGCCGCGGTGGTCGTCGCAACGACATGGGGGGCGGAACTTCGTTCGGTTTCCCCCGAGCTCCGCACCCGTCTTCAGCACAGCCGCTACCTCTACTTTCGCAATGTTCGGAGCGCGGACTACCAAATCCGCGAATTGAAGGGAATGACCGTGTACATCCCTGAGGAGCGATCGGACTCTGGATGGTTCCAAATCGCCGTGCTGTGGCGCGATGAACAA